>NZ_JBYOJS010000025.1:74724-86079 GCF_057798895.1 Cupriavidus sp. 22TCCZM04-2 | reverse complement strand
CTTTCGAGCGGTCGCTCACTCTCAGAAAACTGACTGACCAGATCCGAAAATCCAGTCACGTTTTGCTGTGCGAGCACTGTATAACTTGTGAAGCTCCGAAGTCCGAAGACTTCGTGCGTCCGCTACCCAGCGCCCACACTTATCGGTTGTTTGGTTGTTAAAGAGCTTCGCCGCCGGCTTTGCCGCTCAGCGCGCTGCGTTGTTTGCAGCAGAGAAACGAGATTATGTAGCACTTTCTTCGTTTCGTCAACCAGGTCAGCAATCTTTTTTGCTCCGTTCGTCGCGCCAACTTCGCGCCGCCGAACCACCCGATCAACCCCGCAACCCTTGCTGCGTCTGCTTTGCAGCGCCGCGTTGTGTTGCGAGGCGGCGAATAATACGGCAGCACTACGCGCTTGGCAAGCGTTTTTTGAGAACGCCCTGACGCCCGTCGCCGGGCCCCTTAGAATCCGTTCATGCAGGACATTTCTCCCCTTCTCACAGATACACCGGCGGCGGAAGCGACGTACGCCGATGCACAGTCTCTCGCGGCGGCACTGTCGCGACCGATCGTCTTCGTGGATCTGGAAACCACCGGCGCCGATGCCCAGCACGACCGGATCACAGAAATCGGCGTGGTCGAAGTCGGCCCGGACGGGATTCTGGAATGGGACACATTGCTGGACCCCGGCACCACCATTCCCCCATTCATCCAGCGCCTGACCGGCATCACGGACGAGATGGTCCGTGGCCAGCCCACTTTCGCTTCGATCGCCGAGACCCTAGCCGAGCGTCTGCAAGGCCGCCTTTTCGTCGCTCACAACGCGCGCTTCGACTACGGGTTCCTGAAGAATGAGTTCCGGCGCGCCGGACTGACCTTCCGTGCCGATGTCCTGTGCACGGTCAGGCTCTCGCGCTCTCTGTTCCCGTCGGCGGCCAAGCACGGGCTGGATGCGATCGTCGCCCGCTTCGGCCTGGAGCCCCGCGCACGCCATCGGGCGCTGGCCGATGCCGAACTGCTCTGGCAGTTCTGGCAGAAGATCCATACGCTCTATTCCGTCGAACTCGTCGCTGCCGCCACAAAAGCGCTGATCCGGCGCGCGAGCCTGCCCGCCGGCCTCGAAGAGACGGCGCTGGATGAGGTGCCCGATACCGCGGGTGTCTATCTGTTCTATGGCGACAACGATGCGCCGCTCTATATAGGCAAGAGCGCCCATCTGAGGCAACGCATCGGCGCGCATTTTTCGGGCGATTACCGCGTCGCCACCGACATGCGCCTGGCCCGGCTCGTCCGGCGCGTGGAATGGCGCGAGACCGGCGGAGAGATCGGCGCCCTGCTGCTCGAAGCGAGCCTCGTAAGGTCCATGCAGCCCGTCCACAACCAGTTGCTGCGCCGGAACACCCGGCTGTACACGTGGGAACTCCCCCCTGAATTGCCCGTGCCACGCCTGCGCTCGGATATCGATACGGATTTCAGTCGACGCGGCCACCTGTACGGCGCATTCCCCAGCCGTGGCGCAGCGCACGGCTGGCTGCGCCGGCTGGCAGACGAGCATCGCCTCTGCCAGGCAACGCTTTCGCTGGAGAAGACGACCCGCGCGGGCAGCCCCTGCTTCGCACGCCAGATTCGCCGATGTGAGGGCGCCTGCGTCGGCGCAGAAGACTACCGCCGTCACCGCGCGAGAATCGCCACCGCCCTGGCTGGATCGGAGCTCAAACCCTGGCCCTTCAGCGGCCCCGTTGCCTGGCCTGAAGTTTCGGGAGCGCAAACCTGGTGGCATGTCGTGGAGGACTGGTGCTACCTCGGCTCGGCGCGAAGCCGGGAAGACGCCGCGGCGCTGCTTGCCGCGCCAGCGCGTTTCGAACTCGATACCTACCAGATCCTGGCTTCGCGCCTGCAGCAGTGGGGGCCCAATGTCGTGCAACTAGTGTCTACACGCTGCTTCGAGTTGACCTTTTACGAGTCTCCCGCGCATGACGATCATGCCCGCCCGACAGCGTTGCGCCAGCTGGCATCCCGAAAGCCGTCGGCCAGGCACGCGCCCACGCCGGGCCTGTTCGACGACTGACGCGCCAAAGTTCCGGGCCTCCGTGCCCCAGCGCGCATAGCGCGCTTGCAACGGCCGAATCGGCTCCGCTAGCCTTTGCTGAGGGGCCTGGCGCCCTGATTGCAGCCGCGGAGTCGCCCATGCCGGCCTCAAGTTTCCTTCTTCTCGCCCAGCGCGCGTCCAGGGCCGCGATCCTTAGCACTGCACCCGCGGCCGCCGCCGCATTGGCCATGATCCTGGCTGGCGCTTGCGCCAGCATCGAAAGCGACACGATGCGCAACCTGCTCGATTCCTGGAAGGGCGTACCGATCGATGAGGCCAAGGCACAGTGGGGGCCGCCGCAGACCGTGCAGGCGGTGCCTGGCGGTACGGCTTACGTCTGGCAAGACATTGTGCAGCCGCCCGCCAAGCCACAGGCTACAGAGACTCGCGACGCTGGCGTGGATACCCCCCGGCCTGGCCGCTGTGAACGCTGGCTGGTGGCGGGGCCCGACGACGCCGTCATGTGGGGAGACTGGCGGGGCGACGCTTGCTGCGTCACCACGCTCGTCGGGAACTGCGCCGCGCTGAAGCACCGCACCCGCCAATAAGAACTGGCGCCCGTTCAGCTTTCTGCGACCGAGCATCTCAGTCGATCCTCGCGCCCGACACCTTCACAGCCTGCCCCCAGCGCTTCTGTTCGGCCAAGATGGTGGCGGTGAACGCCTCCGGCGACTGCCAGGCGGGTTCGGCGCCCTGCAGCTCCAGCTTGGACTTGGTATCCGGGTCGGTCAGCACCGTGTGCAAAGCGTTCGACAGGCGTGCCACGATGTCCTTTGGCGTGCCCGCCGGCGCCAGCATGCCGTAGAAGCCGACCACCTCGAATCCCTTCAGGCCGCCCTCCTCCAGAGTCGGCACATCGGGCAACGCCGGCGAGCGCTGCTTCGACGTCACGCCCAGCGCGCGCACCTTGCCTGCCTTGATGTATTGCGTGAACAGCGGAATCGAATCGGCCATCATCTGCGCCTGGCCGCCCATCACGTCGGTCAATGCCGGCGCGCTGCCCTTATAAGGGATGTGCACGATGAACGTGCCAGAGGCCTGCTTGAACAACTCGGGCATCAGGTGGGAGATGCCGCCGTTGCCGCCCGACGCAAAATTCAGCTTGCCCGGGTTGGCCTTGGCATAGGCGATGAACTCCTTGAGGTTGCGGGCCGGCACGTTGTTGTTCACCACCATCACCAGCGGGATCAGCGCAGTACGCGCCACCGGCGCGAAATCCTTCGGCATGCCGTACGGCAGCTTCGGATACAGCGAATTGTTGATGGCCATCTGCCCGGTATTGGCCAGCAGCAGCGTGTAGCCGTCCGGGGCTGATTTGGCGACGTTGTCGGAGCCGATATTGCCCGCGGCGCCGGCCTTGTAGTCGAGCACGATCGACTGGCCAAGCAGCGGCTGCAGCTTCTCCGCCAGCAGGCGCGCGTGGGTATCGACCGGACCTCCCGGCGGGAACGCCACCACCAGCCGGATCGGCTTTTCGGGCCACGCCGCTTGCGCGGTCCCCGCGGCGATGGCAAGCGGTGCCACCGCCAAGGCCAGCAGCGCGCGCCGGAAGCGGTCCGGACGGGATTGCGGCTCGTTCTTCGACATCTTCATGTCTTGTTTCTCCTTGTATGAGCCATGGCGCGATCCCTTGCGGCAGCAGCCGCCACAGGCCATGGCCAGCCGCCATTGTGACGTTTTTATGACATTCATGTGGCCTTTCACAGGCATCCCCCGGACCCGGACCTTGCCGCCCGCCCATCATGATCCGAGGGCGGCCGCTTCCTTCCAGGTTCCGGTGTTTGCCAGCCAGGGCGAGTACTCACGAAGCTGCCAGCGCCATGGCAGCACATGCTCGCGAAGCACGACGGCGGCCACATGTAGTCGCACCAGCCGCTCCGCACCGGTAAGGCCCTGTAACTCAGCGCCATCCCAGATCACTTCGGCGTCGCCGCTGATATGCAGCAGGGTACCGTTGCCAAAGTCCGGCACGAGGATCCCGGCACGCGGATTGACCAGCACGTTGCCAATGGTATTGAAAAGGTTGTTGCCATTGAAATCGGGGAAGGTCAGCGTGCGCGCGTCGTCCACCCGAATAAACCCAGGCCTGCCGCCGCGGTGAGACACATCGACGCCCTCGCCGTGGGCGGCCCCGTCATCCTCGCCTCGCTTCGCCTGATAGTGACTGGCAATGAACAGCGTATCCGCACGGCTCAACAGCGCAATCGACGCCGCGTCCAGTTCGCCGCCCTGCCACGCAATTGCCGGCGGCTCCGCATGCTGTGCGGGGCCGAGGTCGCGCAACTGGATATAGCGCGGGCAATTGCCAAAGCTCTGCTCGACGGCCACGGACAGGCCACGATCATCGCGCTCGACAATCGTGCCGTTCAGGCGATTGCGGCGCCGCGTCGGCAGCTCGATGCCGAGCAATCCGATGCTTTCCCCTTCCTCCAGCCGTTGCGCGAGGGGATCGCCGGCCATGGGCAAGGCATCGATGCGCAGATGGCCCGGATCCGGCGAATAGGCGAACCCAGGCTGCCCGATCAGCAGCGTCGCCCACGGCAGCCCACCGTCATCGATCGCGCCGGCAACCACGAAGGGCAGCTGGCTGAAGAACGTCCGGTGCTGTTCTGGCATCTCGGCACGGATCATGCGCCGCCCGGCAGAGGCCATCTGCTCGCGCACGCCTGTCCGCTCCTGGGCGGCAATCTCGCCGGCATGGAAAGGTGATTGATCAGGGCGTAGGGACAGTTCCATGATGGACTCCTGGGTCGTCGAAGACTTTTCGGGCGGTGCGCTTGCTCGTGGTCAGGCGGCGAGCCCGACGCGCGACACCTGCATCGGGACAAATCCCGGCAGCGTCTCGATGCGCCGCAGCCAGGCATTGAGCGCCGGGTAGGGCGACAGGGCGACGCCGCCCTCCTCCGCCCGCGCGATATAGCTGTATGCCGCCACGTCCGCGAGCGTGGCGTGACTGGCCGCCAGGAATGGCTGATGGGCCAGGATCGGCTCCATCAGCGCGAACAGGCGGGTGGCGCGGGCGCGTGCCTCCTCGACCGGTAGCGCAACCCCAAACAGCACCGAAAGGCGCGCAGCGGCAGGGCCGGATGCAATCTCGCCAGCGGCAACCGACAGCCAGCGCTGCACCGCCGCGGCCCCCGCCGGATCATGCGGAAGCCAGTTGCCATTGTCATAGCGCGTGGCCAGGTAGACGAGGATCGCATTCGAGTCACTGACGATCGTGCCGCCATCATCGAGCACCGGCACCTGACCGAACGGATTGAGGCGCAGGAACGCCTCTCGCTTGTGCTCGCCGCCGCGCAGGTCGACGTCCACCAGCCGATATGGCAAGCCCAGTAACGAAAGCATCAGTTCCGCGCGATGCGCGTGGCCCGACAGCGGGGACCGATACAGGACCAGCTGCGTTGAGGGCGGGGGAAATGGGACGGTCGGATTTGACATGCCAGGCTCCATTGGCTGGGTAGATGGGGTTATTGTGGGAACCTGCAGGCGTGCAATAAAGACGAACAATCGTATTTGACTACTCCGATAATCGGAGTAGTGTGCCGTCATGGACAAGCTGAGAGCCATGCAGACTTTCGTGCGCATCGTCGACGACGGCAGCCTGACCGCCGCCGCCGCGTCGCTGGATTCCTCGCTGCCCGCGGTAGTGCGGACGCTGGCCGCGCTGGAGTCGGCGCTGCAGGTACGCCTCCTGAACCGCACCACGCGCCGCCTGTCGCTCACCGACGAGGGCCGGCGCTATCTCGACAGTTGCCGGCGCATCCTTGCCACCATCGACGAGGTGGAAACCGGACTGACCGAGCGCCACGTGGAGCCGACCGGTCACCTCCATTTGACAGCGCCGATGCTGTTCGGCCAGATGTATGTGGCACCCGCCGTGACCCGCTTTGCGCAGCGCTACCCGAAGGTGCAATGCCGGATGTCATTCACGGACCGCGTCGTCAACCTGCTGGAAGAGGACCTCGATGTCGGCGTGCGCATCGGTCCGCTGGCCGATTCCACGCTGGTCGCGCAGACCGTCGGCCACATCCGCCGGGTGGTCGTGGCCACGCCCGCAGTACTGCGCCGCCATGGCGTGCCCCAACATCCGGATGAACTGGCCCAGGTCGCGTGCATTCGCGTGACCGGCTCCAGCGCACATTGGTGGACCTTCCAGCAGCAAGGCAAGGAATTCCAGGTGCCGGTCGCGGGCAATCTGGAATTCAACCAGACGGCGCCCGCGGTGGCCGCGTGCGCGGCTGGCGCGGGCCTTGGCCATTTCCTGTCCTACCAGGTCGACGACCTGGTCCGGCAAGGGCAGTTGCGCATCGTGCTCGAGCGTTTTGAACTGCCCGCCTGGCCGCTCTCGCTGATCTATCCGCACGCGCGCCTGCTGCCGGCCCGCACCCGCGCATTCCTGGCCTGGATGCGCGAGGATCTCGAGCCACGCTTTCGCTGACAACCAGCGCGCGGCGGCGCGCCGTGTGCAGGGAAAGCAAGTGACGCGCGAGGCCGAAATGCAAGAAGAAGCTTGACGTCCTGGCCACCCTGCCCGTATGGTTAAAACCGAATCATAATTCGAATTATCTAAATAAAATTATGCGAGACATGACACCAGGAGGCACCTTCCCCTCTTCCGCCTTTCCGCGCGTGGAGACCCCCTCGATCCTGCAGCCCCCGCGCCAGCGCCGCGCGCGCGAAACCGAGCAGGCACTACTCGGCGCTGGACGCGAACTGCTCGCGCAGCGGGACTTTGCAGCGGTGTCCGTGGCCCAGATCGCGGCGGCGTGCCAGGTGTCGGTGGGTGCCTTTTACGGCCGCTTCCGAGACAAGATGGCCTACTTCGAAGCCCTGCGCGCCCTGGTGATCGAGGAGACCGCCGAGTCTGTCCAACGCTACCTGAGCCAGCAACGCTGGGAGGACATCCCGACGCACACGGTGCTCGAGAAGGCCATGCGCTTCCTGGTGCTCGGCGTCATTGCCAACCGTGGTGTCATCCGAGCTTCGCTGCGGCATGCATCGACTCGCCCGGAGGAATGGCTGCCCCATCGCCAGAGCGGCGACGCGGTAGTCGAGCGCATGGTGTTGCTGCTTGTGCCCCGCCTGTCCTTGCCGGCGGCCGAGGCCGAGCAGCGAGTGCGCTTTGCCATGCAAGCCGTATTCAGCATGCTCGTCAACGCGGTACTCAACGACTCGGGGCCGTTCCACCTGGATGACGAACGGCTGCCGGTCGAGATGACTCGCATGCTGACCGGCTACCTGGGCGTGGAAGTCGCGCCGGCCTGACTCCCTGATTGCAGGTGCCCGCGTGATCCCGGCCGCAGGTAATGCAGGCCGGCGATAGCCGCTATGAATTTCCATGCGCCTTGCTTGGAAGGCGCATGCCAGCTCCCTAGAATCACGCCTACACACTGGCTGGCCCGTCCGCGCATCCAGCCCTTCCTGCCGGTGCGCCGCGCTTTCGCGGAGCGCCAGCAAATCGAATATCGAGATTCTCCATGGCAACCCTCTTCCTCGTCCGGCACGGACAGGCCTCGTTCGGCGCGGCCAACTACGACTGCCTTTCCGCAACCGGCCGGCAGCAGGCGCGCTGGCTCGGCGAGTACTTCCGGGATCGGGGCCTCAGCCTCAAGCGCATCGTGGCCGGCACGCTGGTGCGCCAGCAGGACACGGCCTCTGAAATCCTGTCGGCGATGGGCATGGCGGGATCCTCGATGGCATCGCATCCGGGCCTGAACGAGTACGACGGCGAGGCGCTGTATCGCGCCTATACCGGCGGCGCCGACCACCGCGCCCACCAGAACGGCGACTACCATGACTACTGGCGCACGTTCAGGGCGGCCTATCAGGCCTGGACCCAGGACACGCTGGCCGACATGCCGGAATCCTGGGCCGAGTTCGGTGCGCGCATCAATGGCGCGCTGACGCAGGCATGCGAAGGCACCTCGCGTGAAGATGCCATCCTGGTGGTCAGTTCAGGCGGCGCCATTGGTCGGGCCGCCGCGGACCTGCTGGGCGCGCCCGCGCAAACGGCCATCGAGCTGAACCTTCAGTTCCGCAATACCGCATTCTGCGAAATCATTGTCGGCCGCGACACGCGCCGCTTGCTGAGCTTCAACAGCGTGCCGCATCTGGAATTGCCGGACCGCCGCAGCGCGCAGACGTTCGCCTGAGATCGCTGCGCGTAGCGCCGTCAACAGGTCCTGCCGGATGAAGTCCCGGAGCATCCGGGCTGGGATTGGAGCCTGGTTCCGGCGAGTGGCGCGGGCACTTTTACATGCCCGCGCCGCCGGTCCTTCTCCCTTTACTCTTTTCTGCCAGCGTCGTTGCGACGCCAGTCGGAACAGTGGCGATGCCATATGCTCTGGCAACTGCCGCTCCGGCGACTGGCGCAGGCACTTTGACATGCCCGCGCCGCCGGTCCTGCTCCCTTTACCCCTTGTCCTCCGCCGACCCGCGCGGATACCGGTTGCCCGGCGCAGCGCTTACAGACGCTCGATAATGGTGACGTTGGCCAGCCCGCCGCCTTCGCACATGGTCTGCAGGCCGTAGCGTTTGCCATGCGTATGCAGCGAATGGATCAGCGTGGTCATCAGCTTGGCGCCCGAGCCGCCCAGCGGGTGGCCCAGGGCGATGGCACCACCATGGATGTTCAGACGTTCCGGATCGGCACCGACAGCCTTGAGCCACGCGAGCGGCACCGGCGCGAACGCCTCGTTCACTTCGTACAGGTCGATGTCGTTGATGCTCATGCCGGCCTTCTTGAGCGCATGCTGCGTCGCAGGCAGCGGCGCTTCCAGCATGATCACCGGGTCATGGCCGATCACGGTCATGTGGTGCACGCGGGCCAGCGGCTTGACGCCGAGCTTCTTAAGGCCGGCTTCGTTGACCACCATCAGGCCCGCCGCGCCATCGCAGATCTGGCTGGCCGTAGCCGCGGTCACGCGGCCGCCTTCGGCGATCAGCTTGACGCTACCGATCGATTCCAGCGTGGAATCCGCGCGAATGCCTTCGTCGGCGGTATGCATCTCGCCGTTGCGGGTGCCATCGGCCAGGCGAACTTCCACCGGCACGATTTCGGCATTGAAGCGGCCCGCACGCGTCGCGGCGGCAGCACGCTGGTGGCTCAGCAGTGCGTAACGGTCCAGGTCCTCGCGCGAAAAGCCGTAGTTGCGCGCAATCATTTCCGCGCCGGTGAACTGGCTGAACTGCACACCCGGGTAACGCTGCTCGATGTTCGGGCTCTTCGGCACGCCGAAGCCGTTCTTGGCCGGCAGCTGCGACGACAGGCCCATCGGCACGCGCGTCATGCTTTCCACGCCCGCGGCAATGACGATGTCCATCGCGCCCGACATCACCGCCTGCGCGGCGAAGTGCAGCGCCTGCTGCGACGAACCGCACTGGCGGTCGACCGAGGTGCCCGGCACGCTCTCGGGCAGGCGCGAGGCCAGGATGGCGTTGCGCGCCACGTTGCCGGCCTGCTCGCCGACCTGGCTTACGCAGCCCATGATGACGTCTTCGATCAGCGCGGGATCGGCACCGGTGCGGTCGAGCAGCGCGTTGAGCACCTCCGCCGCCAGGTCGGCTGGATGCCAGCCTGCGAGCCTGCCGCCCTTGCGCCCACCCGCGGTACGTACCGCACCAACGATATATGCCTCTGCCATGTGATCTCCTTGAACGGTGCCGGCACAATGACCAGCCGTATAACCTCGATGCTCGAATTGTGCTGGCGTGATCCGGTGCGCGCGTCGTCGGAAGCGACGAACCGCGCGCCCCTGCTCAGGTCCGTGGCGCGAGCACCGCAAAAATGGCGGTGGCACGCAGCAGGCAGCGTTCCCCGCTCATCACGCGGCACGTGCCATAGCGCAGGCGCGAACCGAGCTTGTCGAACTCCACGCGCGCCTCGAGCCAGTCGCCGACACGCGCGGCGTCGAGATAATCCAGGCTCAGGTTAACCGTGACGGCGGCGTTCTTTCGCTCGGTCTCGATCTGCATCATCATGCCGATTGCGGTATCGGCCAGCGTGGCCAGCATGCCGCCGTGCGGAATGCCGAGATTGTTCAGATGATGCTTGCCGACGCGCACGGCCAGGGTGCGGCGCGGCAGATCGACATACAACTGGCCGAAGTGGCCCATGTAGCCGTCCAGCTCGCGCAACGCCACGAAACCCTCGGGCACTGCCTCTGCGGCGGCACCTGCCGCCGCATTGTCATTGGTTGCCATGGCGGCAATGTCCCCTTCCGCCATGGTTTCAGCCGAAATAACGCGAGGCGACACCGAGCTGCTCGCGGCACTCCGCCACCATCCGTGCAACCAGCTCTTCGCAGCTCGGCACATCGTCGATCAGGCCCACGCACTGGCCCGCGCTGACGATGCCGCCATCGGGTTCGCCCGCCACCAGCGCCGCCTTGCCACGCTGGCCGGTCACCAGATGCCGCACCTCTTCGAACTCTGCGCCGCCCGGACGGCGTTCGATGCTGACCACCTCGTCGGATACGGCGTTCTTCAGCACGCGTGCGGTGTTATGCATGGTCCGGAAGATCAGGTTGGTATCGCGCTCGCTGGCCGCAACCAATGCCTGCTTGATGTTGTCGTGGATGGGCGCTTCACGCGTGGCACAGAAGCGCGTGCCCATGTTCACGCCTTCGGCGCCCAGCACCAGGGCCGCCGCCATGCCACGGCCATCGGCGATGCCGCCCGACGCGATCACGGGAATCTGCAACCGGCGCGCCGCCAGCGGAATCAGCACCATGCCCGGCACGTCGTCTTCGCCGGGATGGCCCGCGCATTCGAAGCCGTCGATCGACACCGCATCGACACCGAGGCGCTCGGCCGACAGCGCATGGCGGATTGCCACGCACTTGTGGATCACCTTCAGGCCAGCGGCCTTGGCGCGCGCAATGTGTTCCTTCGGGTTGTTACCGGCCGTTTCCAGCACCTTCACGCCGCTTTCGATGATGACGTCGAGATAACGCGCATACGGCGGCGGGTTGATCGACGGCAGCAGCGTGAGGTTGACACCGAAGGGACGATCGGTCATGTCGCGGCAGCGGCGGATTTCCTCGCCCAGCGCCTCGGGCGTCGGCTGCGTCAGCGCGGTCAGGATGCCCAGGCCGCCGGCATTGGAGACGGCAGCGGCCATCTCGGCATAACCCACCCATTGCATGCCGCCCTGGATGATCGGGTAGCGGATGCCCAGCATTTCGGTGATACGTGTCTTCATGGTTGTCCTTGGTTTGGAGCCGCGGGGGCGGGGCCCGGGGGCGGGCCCCCCCCCCACGGGGCCGCGGCGGGGCGCCCCCGC
>NZ_JBYOJS010000025.1:0-74714 GCF_057798895.1 Cupriavidus sp. 22TCCZM04-2 | reverse complement strand
GTATGGGGTTGTTCTGTTTGGTGGTTTTTGGGGCGCCGGGCGCCCGGGCCGGGGGCCCCCCCCCGCCACGCTGGGCCAGTCTAAGGTGCCCCGGCGCGCCTTAGCTTCGTCGAAAACGACGATTGCGGGAGACGCATTCTGCACTAGTGTGGGCCAGACCTACCCACGCCGCCTGACTGCCATGACCCAACCCATCCCGACCTTCGAGACCCTGCGCTACGCCGTGGAAGACGGCGTAGCGACCATCACCCTGCACCGGCCCGACCAGCTCAACGCCTTTACGGGCCAGATGATGCAGGACCTGATCGCCGCCTTTGACGCCACCGATGCCGACGACAACGTGCGCGCCGTCATCGTCACCGGCGCCGGCCGCGCGTTCTGCGCGGGCGCGGACCTGTCGGGCGGCAGCTCCACCTTCGATTTCGAGAAGCGCTATGGCGCGAAGCCCGACACCGCCCACCGCGACGGCGGCGGCCGCGTGTCGCTGCGCATCTTCCGCAGCCTCAAGCCGGTCATCGGCGCGGTGAACGGCGCGGCAGTCGGCGTTGGCGTGACCATGCAGTTGCCGATGGACATCCGGCTGGCCTCCACCGATGCCAAGTTCGGCTTCGTGTTCGCGCGGCGCGGCATTACGCCGGAAGCCGCGTCTTCGTGGTTCCTGTCGCGCGTGGTCGGCATCTCGACGGCACTCGAGTGGTGCTACACCGGCCGCGTGTTCTCGGCGCAGGAAGCGTTCGAGCGCGGCCTGGTGCGTTCGCTCCATGCGCCCGACGACCTGTTGCCTGCCGCACGCGCCATTGCGAGGGAGATCGCCGATAACGCGGCGCCGGTGTCCGTGGCCATCTCGCGTCAACTGATCTGGCGCATGGCCGGCGCCAGCCACCCGATGGAGGCGCACAAGCTCGACAGCCGGGCGATCCAGTCGCGCGGCCGTTCGGCCGACGTCAAGGAAGGCGTCAGCGCGTTCCTGGAAAAGCGCCCCGCCGCCTTCCCCGATCGCGTTTCGGCAGACATGCCGGACTTCTTCGAATGGGGCGGCGAGCCGCCGTTCGCCTGAGGAGCAGCCAGGATGAAAGTCAGCCAGGCGGTCGACAGCCGCAAATCCGTGCGTGGTTTCCTGCCGAAGCCCGTTGATCCCGATACCATCCGCCGCGTGCTGAACACCGCGGCACGCGCGCCATCGGGCGGCAACCTGCAGCCGTGGCACCTCCACGTGGTGGGCGGCGAGGAGATGGATCGGCTGAAAGGCATCATGCGCCAGCGCGTGGCGGAAGCGCCCGGCGGCGAAGACCGCGAGTACGACATCTATCCGCGCGAGCTGGCCTCGCCCTACCGCGACCGCCGCTTCGAAGTGGGCGAGGCGCTTTACCGCTGCCTGGATATCCCGCGCGAAGACAAGCGCGGGCGCCTGGCGCAGTTCGCCAACAACTTTGCCTTCTTCGGTGCGCCGCTGGCGCTGTTCTGCAGCGTCGACCGGCGCATGGGGCCGCCGCAATGGTCCGACCTGGGGATGTACTTGCAGACGGTGATGCTGTTGCTGCGAGAGGAAGGCCTGGACAGCTGCGCACAGGAATGCTGGGCAATCTATCCGCAGACCCTCGGCAACTTCCTGTCGCTGCCGCCCGAGCGGATGCTTTTCTCGGGCATGGCGATCGGCTACGAAGATCCTGAAGCGCCCGCCAACCAGTTGCGCACGCCACGCGCGCCGCTGGAGGCGTTCACCGAGTTCATGGGTATCTGAGCAGGTAGCAAGGCGCGCCGGTCCGGCGCGCCTTTTTTCACAGCAGCCCGAGCTGCCTGGCGATGGCCACTGCCTGCGTGCGGTTGCTGGCGTGCAGCTTGGCGCTGATATTGCGCAGGTGCGTGCGCACGGTGGTTTCCGACACGAACAGCCGCTGCGCCATGGCGACGTTGGAAAAACCTTCGGCCAGCAGTTGCAGGACCTTTTGCTCCTTCGGCGTCAGCGGTTCCACCAGTGGCGCCGGCGCGGGCTGGTTCGCCGGGGCCGCGTCCGGCCCCATGCCACACGCTTCAAGCAGCTTTTCCACATAGGCCGACGGCAAGTTTGCGCCTTGTCTCGAACAGGCCTGCGCCAGAAGGCGGCGCACTTCGTCACCCTCGTCGGCAAAAATACGGACAAAGCCTTCCGCCGCGCCAAAGCGCAACGCTTCGCCCATGGCCACGAGCGCCTGCGCGCCGTCCCCCGTGCGCTGGTACGCCTGCGCCAGCAGGATGCGCAGCTTCAGCGCGCGCCGCATCAGCTGGTTGGACACCGCCGCCGCCAGTTCGCGCTCCAGCGCCTCGCGCACCTGCGCAGTCGGCTCGACATGCAAGGCCAGCCGCAAGCGGCCGACGGTGATGTCTTCGACATCGCTGGCAAAGGAGCTGACGCCCGGGCGCGTACGCCACAGCGCGGGGTCCGCCGCCCGCTGCAAGGCTTCTTCGGCGGCGTGCCGGTTGCCCTGGCGCAAGGCCAGCCGCGCGCGTTCGAGCATCGCGGCCATGACTAGGCGCGTCAGGCCACGATGGTGCCCGAGGTGCTCCAGCGCGGCCAGCCATTCATGGGCCTGGTCGGCTTCGCCGCGCTCGAACGCAATGCGCGCCAGCACCAGGTGTCCGGTAATGATCTGGTCCGGCAGGCCCAGGTCTCGCGACAGCGGCAGATAGACATTGAGCAGCCGGCCGGCGCGGTCGGAATCGCCACTCTCATAGAGTCCTTCGGCCAGCAGGATGCAGGCCATGGCGTTGCCGTTGGTCGGCCCGAACCGGTTCGGCAGCATGGTGCGCGCGGCAATGCGGAAGCGTCCCAGCGCCTGCTGCAACCGCCCCTGGCGCAGGTCGATCAGTCCTTCCACCGACTCCGAGAAGATCTTGTTGAAGTTGCTGTCCGACCCGCGCACAACCTGGCGCGCGACGGCCAGGAGACGGCGCGCCTCGGCGTAGTCGCCACTGACCGCCGCCAGCCGACCCATCGACGTGGCGAGGATGGCATCGGGAAACGCGTAGCCCATCGGCAGCGGCGGCAGCTCATTGCGCGCAAAGGCACGGGCGTCGTCGAAGCGATCCATCATATTGAGCAGCATGTGGCGCAACGCGCGCACATGCGCCAGCAGTTCACCGGCCGCCCCTTCGGTGGATGCGGCCTGCAGCAAGGCAATGGCCTGCGCCGGCCCGCGCGTGAACGACACCGCCCACGCGCGCGCGATCTGCAGCTTCGGCCAGCGCGCCAGTTCGTCGGGCGGCACTACCTCCAGCCAGCGCGTCAGCAGCCGCATGCGGCCCTGCGCCAGCAGTTCGCCCGCGGCGCTGTCCAGCAGCTGCAGCGCATGGGCCACTGCGCCGGCGGCAAACGCATGCTCGATGGCCGGCACCGGACGTCCCTGGCCTTCATACCAGCGCGACGCCGCCATGTGCAGTCCGGGCACGGCCTGCGGCAGCGTCTGCGCGAGCTGTCCGCGCAGGAAGTCGGAAAACAGGCTGTGATAGCGATACCACTGCTGGGGCTGCTCGGCCGTGCCGCGCTCGCCATAGCGCTCGCTTTCCAGCGGCAGCAGGAACAGGTTGGCACGCTCGAGCCAGGCCAGGATGTCCGCGCTGTTGCCGGCCGGCGCTTCCCCTTCGACGGACGCCGGAGGTTGCGGGCCGGCCTGGTACAACGCGTCGCACAGCGGTCCGCACAACTGGTCGAGGATCGACGTGCGCAACAGGAAATCGCGCACCGGCTCGGGCAGGTGGTGAAAGACGTCCTCGACGAGGTAATCGGCAATGGCCGCGTTCGAGCCCGAGAAGCCCGCGATAAAGGTCTCGGGCTGCGCGCGCCGCTCCATGGATACCGAAGCCAGCCACAGCGCCGTGGGCCACCCTTCGGTACGCCGGTGAAGCACGCTGATGGCGGCCTGCTCCAGCTTCAGGCCACGCGCCTGGCGCAGGAACGATTCGGTTTCCACGGCGCTGAAGCGCAGTTGCGCGGGTTCGATCTCGAGCAGTTCGCCGCGCGCGCGCAGGCGGCCAAGGCCGGTCTCGGGCACCCAGCGCGTGCCAACCACGACGCGCGCGCCCGGCGGCAGGCTTTCGACGAGTTGCCAGACCAGCCCGACCACGGCCGGGTTCTGGAGCGCTTCGAAGTCGTCCAGGAACAGCGTGAAGGCGCCAGGATGCCGCGCCACGCGGTCCATCAGCGCGAGCGCCTGCTCGCCGGCATCCACGCCGGCATGATCGGCGGGACGCTTCGCTCCGCCTTCGAGCACCTGCGACAGCGCCACCTCGAGCGAACCGATGAAACGCGTGGCGTCATTGTCGGCACGGTCCAGCGTCAGCCAGACCGTCGGCACGCCGGTCGATTCCAGCCGCGCCCGGCATTGCAGCATGGCCGTGGTCTTGCCGAAGCCTGCCGGCGCGCGCACCAGCACGAGCCGCACGAAGCCGGCCGCGCAGACGGTGTCGCAGATGGCCGATCGCTCTACCTGGTAAGGGGTCAGCAGGGGCGGCCGCAGTTTCGCGACCAGGGTGCCAGTGCCCGTGCCCGGCGCCGGGCGCGGGGCAGTCTCCTCTTTGCTCGCCATTGGCTAGTTTGTGCTCCGCATCCGGGTTCAGCCTCGCCCTGTGTACTGCAGGCCGGCCGGTGTGATGGCGCGGCCGTGCCTGGGAATGAACAGGGAATTATGGCGTAAACCGACCCGGGCGTCGGCAAGCGAGGCCGCGGCAGGCCATCGCGGTGCCGGTCTGCCTCAAACCAGCTTGTTGCCGTGGCCGGCCCAGTAGCGGTCGCGCAGCACCCGCTTGAGCAGCTTGCCGGTCGGCAGGCGCGGCAGTTCGGCTGCGAAGTCCACGGTGCGCGGACACTTGATGCCGGAGAGGTTCTCGCGGCAGAACGCGATCAACTCGGCGGCCAGTTCCGGCCCTGCCTCCGCCATGCTGGCGGGCTGCACCACGGCCTTGACTTCTTCGCCGAAATCTTCGTTCGGCACGCCGATCACGGCCACGTCCATGACCTTCGGATGGGTCATCAGCAGGTTCTCGGCCTCCTGCGGATAGATGTTCACGCCGCCGGAGATAATCATGTTGGCCTTGCGGTCGGTCAGGTAGAGGTAGCCGTCCTCGTCCACGTAGCCGATATCGCCGATGGTGCTCCAGCCCGCGTGTTCGGGATGGCGCGACTCCTCGGTCTTGGCCGGATCGTTGTGGTACACGAACTGGCGTCCCTCGGCGAAATAGATGGTGCCGGGCTGCCCCGCCGGCATCAGCGAGCCGTCCGCATCGCAGATGCGCAGCTTGCCGATCATGGCGCGACCGACCGTGCCCTTGCGCTGCAGCCATTCGGGCGAGCTGACCACCGTCACGCCATTGCCCTCGGTGCCGGCGTAGTACTCCCACACGACCGGCCCCCACCATTCGATCATCTGCTCCTTGACCTGCACCGGACACGGCGCCGCAGCGTGGATGGCCACGCGCAGCGACGACACGTCATAGGCGCCACGCGTGTCCGCCGGCAGCTTCAGCATGCGCGAGAACATGGTCGGCACCACCTGCGTATGCGTGATGCCATGCTCCTGCACGAGCCGCAGGAACTGTTCCGCATCGAAATGCTCCATCACCACCGAGGTGCCGCCCAGCGCCTGCACCGACATGTTGTAGCGCAGCGGCGCGGCATGGTACAGCGGCGCCGGCGACAGGTAATGCATGCCGGGCCCGAAGCCATACAGCTTCTCTGTGAGCGTGGTCAGCGACGTCGGGGTGTCGATGTTCGGGCTGCCCGGTGGCGCGTAGACGCCCTTCGGACGCCCGGTGGTGCCCGAGGAATACAACATGTCGCCGCCCGTGGTTTCGTCCTCGATGCGTTGTGCCGGATACTGTGCCAGCGTGGTTTCGTACGATGTGTAGCCCGGCAAGGTGCCGTTCAGCATCAGATAGCCCTTCAGGCCCGGGACCTGTTCCGCCAACGCGGCGGCCACTTCCGCTTGCGCGTGCGAAGTGATCAGCATCTGCGCGCCGCTGTCGCGGATGATGTAGGCGGCATCCGCCACGTTCAGGCGCGTGCTCAGGCAGATGAAGGTGATGCCGCTGCGCTGGGCCCCCCAGCACAGCTCGAACAGCCGCGGATGGTTTTCGATCAGGAAGGCCACCCGGTCGCCCGGTTGCAGGCCGTGGTCGCGATAGAGACGGGCCACCTGGTTGGAGCGCTCGTCCAGCTCGCGGTACGTCACCACGGTGCCGTTGTCCATGATGACGGCCGGCTTGTCTGGGGTGCGCTGCGCGTGGACATACGGGTGCATGGTGGTCTCCTGGAATTCGAATGGGTGCCGCCGCGTCTCCGGCGGTTGTGCTGGATGCATTCTCATGAGCCGGGCCAGACTCGGGCATCGTCGGAAACGACGAACGGGACGGGGCCCGCCATGCCGCAGTGCGGCAAGAGCAGGCCCCCGGGGCTTCGTCCGATGCGACGATGCGCACGCGACAAGCTTGCGCCGAAGATGGCCGTCGCAGCATGTCATTGCCTCATGGCAACTCCCCTTCCCATTCCGAGCCCATCCCTTGCCGAAAGGAGCCGCGGTGGATTTCCAGTTCAGCGAAGAACAATCAATGCTGCGCGACACGCTCGCGCGCTACCTGGCCGATCACTATGACTTCGAAGCACGGCGCGCCGCCGTCCGCACGGACGCCGGGTGGCGCCCCGACTGCTGGCGCGCGTTCGCGCGCGAGCTAGGCATCCTTGGCGCCGGATTTCCCGAGGCGCTGGGCGGCCTGGGCGGCGGCGCGGCCGAACACTTGATCGTCCTGGAACAATTCGGCCGCCACCTGGTGCTCGAACCGTACCTGTCCACCGTCGTGCTGGGCGGCGGTGCCCTGCTGCAAGGCAGCAAGGCACTGGCGGAACAATGGGTGCCAGCCATCATCGGCGGAGAAACCCTGGTGGGCTGGGCTCACGCCGAGCCGGCCAGCCGCTACTGCCGGCACGACGTGCAGGCCCGCGCGGTCGCCGACAGCGCCGGCTACGTACTCGACGGCCACAAGTCCGCCGTGGTTGGCGCACCGTTCGCCACGCACTTCGTCGTCAGTGCCCGCACCGGTGGCGCACGGCGCGACACCGATGGCATCAGCCTGTTCTGGGTGCCGCGCGATACGCCGGGCGTGACGCTGCGCGAGTACCCGACCATCGACGGCAACCGCGCCGCCGACGTGCGGTTCGACCAGGTCCGGGTGCCATTCAGTCACCTGCTCGGCACCGAAGGCAAGGCGCTGCCGCTGATCGAGCAGCTGAGCGACGCCGCGCTCATGGCGCTGAGCGCGGAAGCCAATGGCGCGATGGCCCGCATGCTGGCGGACACGATCGACTATGCCCGCCAGCGCAAGCAGTTCGGCGTCGCCATCGGCAGCTTCCAGGTGCTGCAGCACCGCATGGCCGACATGGCGATGCAGCTCGAACAGTCCGTGGCGCTGACCCAGGTCGCGGCCATGCAGGCCACGGCGCAGTGGCGCGAGCGCGCGCTGGCAGCCTGCGCGGCGAAGGCGCAGGCCGGGCAGGCCGGCCGCTTCATCGGCCAGGCCGCGGTGCAGATCCATGGCGGCATGGGCGTGACCGACGAGCTGGCGGTGGGGCACTACTTCAAGCGCGTGACGGCCATCGACCTGCAGTTCGGTTCGGCCGAGCACCACCTGGGCCGCTACGCCGACCTGCTCTATCCCGCTGCAGCCTGAGGCTGCGCTAGCCAACCCCAAGCATCCTTCCGTCCTTCAGCGAGGCCCGCCGATGCATCTCGAATTCTCCAAGCAAGACCTGCAGTTCCGCGACGAAGTGCGCGCCTGGATTGGCGAGGCATTCGATCCCGAATTGCGCGCCATGATGGCGCAAACCAAGAACGGCTACCTGGACAAGGCCGGCCAGGTGCGCTGGCAAAAGGCGCTGCACGCGCGCGGCTGGGCCGCGCCCAACTGGCCCGAGGCTTACGGCGGCCCGGGCTGGACGCCGACGCAGCGCCACATCTTCCAGTCGGAGCTGGCCGCGGCCGGCTGCCCGCCGGTGTCGCCGATGGGCCTGAAAATGGTCGCGCCCGTCATCATGAAATACGGCACCGAAGCGCAGAAGGCGCGCTTCCTGCCACCCATCCTGAAGTCCGATGTGTGGTGGTGCCAGGGCTACTCCGAGCCCAATTCCGGCTCCGACCTGGCGTCGCTGCAGATGCGCGCGGACCTTGCCACCGACAGCGAAGGCGCCCACTACGTGCTCAACGGCTCCAAGATCTGGACCACGCATGCGCAATGGGCCGACTGGATGTTCTGCCTGGTGCGCACCAGCCGCGACGCGCGGCGCCAGGAGGGCATTTCGTTCGTGCTGGTCGACATGCGCACGCCGGGTATCACGGTTGCTCCGCTACCCACGCTGGATGGCCCGATGCCCGGGCAGCAGGAAGTCAACCAGGTGTTCTTCGATAACGTCCGCGTGCCGGTCGAGAACCGCATTGGCGAAGAAGGCATGGGCTGGACTTACGCCAAGTACCTGCTCGAGTTCGAGCGCGGCGGCACCTATGGCCCGACCCTGGGCAAGCAACTGGCAAAAGTCGCCGCGATCGCCGCCGACCAGCCCGGCGATGATGGCCGACCGCTGCTCGCAGACGCTGGCTTCCGCCGCAAGCTGGCCCAGCTTCACCTGCGGGCGGCCGGACTGCAGGCGGTGGAACTGAAGCTGTTCAGCGGCGTGGAATCGGGCAAATCGATCGGCGCGGCGTCCAGCATGCTCAAGCTGCTGGGTACGGAGGCCATGCAGGCCATCAGCGAACTGGCCGTGGAAGCAGCCGGTCCGGCGGCGCTGCCCTTCGTGCAGGACACCTGGGCCGAGATCCAGGGCCGGGAGGCCCCGCCCCGCGTCGGGCCCGAGTATGCCGCCGTGCTGGCGCCGCGCTATTTCAATTACCGCAAGGCCTCGATCTACGGCGGATCCAACGAGATCCAGCGCAATATCATTGCCAAGCTGATGCTCGGGCTCTAGCGCCACCCGAGCCCTGCCACGGACAGAAGGCCCGCCGAAGCGGGCCTTTATCTTTGCAAGCCCCCGTTTCCCGTCTACCGCAGGCCTCCTTGTCTCCTTGTTCCATGTATGGCTTGACGCGCGGCATTTTTCGCGCATAAACTTTTATGAACAATATGTTCATTTATGAACATATGCCGGCAGCTGCGGATTTCGCGTAATCCGCGCTGGCGCCCCCATCACTGGCAGACAAGAGGCAGACCACATGAATTCATTGAAGATCGGCATCAACGGCGCCGGCATCGGCGGCCTTGCAGCGGCGATTGCTTTGCGCAAGCTCGGCATGGATGTGACCGTGTATGAACAGGCCCCCCGCTTCGCGCGGGTTGGCGCCGACATCAACCTGACCCCTAACGCCGTGCGCGCGCTTGACGGGCTTGGCGTCGGCGACGCATTGCGCGAAACCGCCGCGCGCCCGACACACCGCATCAGCCGTACCTGGGACACGGGCGAGGAAACCTCGCGCCTGCCCATGTCCGACGAGGCCGAGCAGCGCTATGGCGCGCCGCAACTGACCATGCACCGCGCCGACCTGATGAGCGCGTTGGAAAGCGCGCTACCGGCCGCCAATGTGCGGCTCGGCCACAAGGCTGTGGCGATCGATCGCAATGGCGGCGACATCACCGTGCGCTTTGCCGATGGCAGCGAAGACAAGGTCGACGTGCTGGTCGGCGCGGACGGCATCCATTCGATGGTCCGCACCGCCCTGTTCGGCCCGGAAAGCCCAATCTTCACCGGCGTCGTGGCGTACCGCGCCGTGGTGCCGGCCGAGCGCCTGGCTGGCGTGCCCAACCTCAACGCCTTCACCAAGTGGTGGGGCACGGATCCGGCCTCGCAGATCGTCACCTTCCCGCTCAACCGCGGGCGCGACATCTTTATCTTTGCCACCGTGGCGCAGGAAAGCTGGCGCCATGAGTCCTGGACCACGCCGGGCCGCGTGGAAGACCTGCGCAGCGCCTACGCGGGTTTCCACCCCGAAGCGCGCGCCTTGCTGGACGCCTGCGATGACGTGCTGATCTCCGCCCTGTACGTGCGCGATCCGCTGCCGTCGTGGTCGGACGGCCACGTCACGCTGATGGGCGATGCGTGCCACCCGATGATGCCGTTCATGGCGCAAGGCGCGGGCATGGCGATCGAGGACGGCGTAGTGCTGGCGCGCTGCCTGGCCGACGCCGCGGGCGACGGCTATGCCGCCGTGCCGGCCGCGCTGGCGCGCTATCAGCGCGCGCGCCATGCGCGCACCAGCCGCATCCAGATCGGCTCGCGCAGCAATGCCTGGCTCAAGGAGGGTGGCAATGCCGACTGGGTGTACGATTACGACGCCTGGAACGTTGCGCTGGGATAAGCGATTAGCGATTAGCGATATGCGCGACTTGCCGACGGTCTGCTCCCTCTCCCGCTTGCGGGAGAGGGAGCAGACCGACAGGCGGTTCCAGCAATGCCAGCAGTTTTCACGGCCGCGCCTGCGCGGCCGTTTGCCTTTCCCGATAACCATGCCCAAGCCACCAAGCCCCGAAACCGACGACATTGCCGATACCGACGACGCCAGCCCGCAACTGGTCTCCCCCGTCATCCGCGGCCTGCGGCTGTTGCGCTTCATTGCCGAAGGCGGCTCGACCGCCAACCTCAGCGAGGTCGGCCGGCGCATCGACGTGAACCGCGTCACGGTGATGCGGCTGCTCGCCACGCTAGAACATGAAGGCATGCTCGAACGCCTGCCCCAGGGCGGGCACGAGATCGGCTTCGGCTTCCTGAAGCTGTCCGCGCGCGTGCTGGCGGCCAATGACCTGACGACGTTTGCCCGGCGCGTGCTGGCGCGCCTGAGCGCTTCGCTGCAGCTCTCGGCCTACCTGGTCGTGCGCGATGGCGGCCATGCGCTCTACCTGCTGCGCGACATGCCCAATACCTCGCTGGTCAGCAATATCCAGGTTGGCAGCCGCGTGGCCGCGCACCTGACCACGCCCGGCCGCATGCTGATCGCGGATCTGCCGCCAGAGGCATTGCGCGCCTTGCTCGGAGACGACCCGCTGCCGACCGTGACGGGCCAGAGCCCGTCCACGCATGCACGCCTGGGCGAGATCCTGGGCGCCGACCGCGAACGCGGCTGCGCGTGGAGCTTCTCCGCCTTTGAACCCGGCATCGATTCCTGCGCCGCACCCGTGCGCGACGCGAGTGGCGAGGTGATTGCCGCCATCAGCGTGGCCGGTCCGCAGCAGCGCTTCGAGGCCGACGGCACATTGCGCGAACGCGTGGAGCGTGAGGTCAAGACCGCGGCACGCGACCTGTCTGCCCTGCTCGGCGAGCGCACCGGAAGCAGCCGGACGCGGTAGCACGGCCCGCCGTTATTCGGGCTTGATGCCGTATTCGTGGATCAGCTTCGCCCAGGCGGCCGTTTCCTCGCGGATGCGGGCAGCGAGCGCTTCCGGCGTGCTGGCCAGAGGCTCCATGCCCTGGCGCTGAAGTTCCTTCCTTACGTCAGCACTGCCCAGCAACGACCGCACTTCGGCGGCCAGCCCGTCGGCGGCTGCCGCCGGCGTGGCGCGCGGCACCAGCAATGCATACCAGGAACTGACGTCGATGCCGGTCACCCCCTGCTCGGCCAGCGACGGCACGCCCGGTGCCGCCGGGGACCGTTTAGACTGCGTCACTGCCAGCGCGCGCAGCTTGCCCGACTGGATAAACGGCGCCAGCGTCGGCCACGTGCCCAGCAGCAGCGGCACCTGGCCACCCACCACATCATTGAGGGCCTGCGTCGTGCCCTTGTAAGGGACGTGCAGCAGCGTCACCTCGGCCTTGTGCCGGAACAGTTCGCCGGCCAGGTGCAGGCCGCTGCCAACCCCGGGACTGGCATAGCCAAGCGGCGTCCCGGCTTGCGCCGACTGCCGCGCGAGCCGGATCAGCTCCTGCACGGAGTTCGCCTTGACCGACGGATGCACGGCCAGCACGTTGGGCGAACTGGCCAGCAGCGATACCGGCCGGAAATCGCGCTCCACCTGGTACGGCAGCGCGGGAAACAGCGTCGGATTGATGGTCAGGTTGCCGGCCGGCACGACCAGCAGCGTGCAGCCATCGCCCGCGGCACGGCGCACGGCGTCGATGCCGATATTGCCGTTGGCGCCGGGCTTGTTGTCGACGATGTACGGAACGTTCGCATGCCGCTGCTGCAGCCCGTGCGAAAGCGTGCGCGCCAACTGGTCGGCCGGTCCGCCGGCCGGAAACGGCACGACGATGCGCACGGTGGCGCAGGCGGCCCCGGCGTTCTGCGCCGCCAGGCCGGCCGCTACGAGCAAACCCGCCGACATGGCGGCGAGCCAGCGGCGCCGGCCTGGGACCACGGCCTGCTCGACGGCCTGACAGAAATGACTTCGCTGCATCGGTAGATGGTTTCAGCCCAGGCCAAACGGCCGGGGCGGTTCGGGCGGACGATAGTCGAGCAGCCGCGACAGTTCGGCGCCGGCTCCCCTGACCCTTTCCACCATGTTGTCGAGTTGCTCCGGATCGATGCGCGATGCCGGAATCGTCGCGCCCAGCGCCGCCACCACCTTGCTGGTACGGTCGCGCACGGGCGCTGCAATGGTCGAGATACTGGCCTCGAAGAAGCCCTCATGCAGCACATAGCCGCGTTCGCGGTCGCGCTGCACCATGTCGTAGAGTTCCTCCACCGTGCGCGGCGTGCTTTCCGAGAACACCTCCAGCCGCGATTCGGGATACAGGGCGCGCAGCTCGTCGAGCGACAGGTCTTCGAGCAGCACGCGCCCGAGCACCGTGGCATGCGCCGGCAACCGCGTGCCCACGTTCACCGTACTGGCAAACGGACGCGGCGCCACGGACTTGGCCACATAAACGATGGAGCGCCCGTCGCGCACCACGAGGTTGCACGGGTAATGGATTTCGTCGCGCAGACGGTCCAGCAGCGGGCGGCCCAGCTCGGTCAGTTCCAGCGACGCCAGGTAGTCAAAGCCCAGGCGCAGCACCGCCATGCCGAGCCGGAATTCGCGGCCGCCATCGGTGCGCTCGACAAAGCCCATCATTTCCAGCGTGGCCAGCAGGCGGAAAACGGTCGAGCGCGGCACCTTCAGGCGCCGCGCCAGTTCCGCGGCCGACAGCGTGCGCTCGCGGCTGCTGAACTCTCCCAGCAACCGCAAGCCGCGCTCCAGCCCCGGCACGATGTACTTGTCCTGGGCGTCATCGGGCGGCGATTCGGTGGTCATGGTTTATCTCTGCTATGGCGAATGATGGCGATCTTGATGCAGTGCGAGGTGCGGCGGGAGCGGCCTCCCGCCACTCCCGCGGATCCGTAGCTGTCCCATATATCACGCCTGAGCCCCGTAGGGTACCCATCACGCCGACAAACCCCGCGCTTATTTCAGGTAGTCGCGCAACCAGCCAGCGCACTGCTCCCCATACTGGGCCGGCCAGCGCACCACGATGGTTTCGTCACGGCGGCGCAGTTCCACGCAGATGTCCGAGTGCGGCCCGCGCTGCACCGGCGCACGGCCGAACAGCCGCGCGAGAAGCCCGCCGCCATTGCCACTCACGGCCGGCGCACTGGCGGCATGGCCGTTGTGGGCAGCGAGCGGCGCCGGCACGGCGACCGCCGGCATGGTGGCGGGCTGCTGCGCAGCGACCGCGGCGGGTGCCGCGGTCGGCACCGCTTGCGCCCCTTGCGGCGACAGGCGCGCCAGCAGGTTGGCCCCGAACTCGTCCCACATGCGGTCGGCCTTGGTCTTCATCACGCTCAGGCCAAAGGTCCCGAGGCGGCCCAGCACATCGACCTGGACCGTGATGCGCAACTGCGTCGAGCCATCCTCCTGCTCCGCCAGGAAGATCTCGCTCGACTGGCGCAGGGAACTGGCAACGGACGCATCCTCGCCGGTGCCCTCGGTACGCAGGTAGTGCGGCGCGCGCGTCTCCACGATCTTCGTATGCAGGCGGAAGCGCGCATTGATGAAGGCGATCTTCACCGCCATGTGCGCGATGTACTCGACATCGCTGATGACCTCGATCGATTCCATGCCGGGCACGCAGGCGCCCATCACGTTCGGGTCGAGCAGCAGTTCCCACACGCGCGCCGGCGGCGCCGTGGTGACCAGGGTCTTTTCAATTTCCACGCATTTTCTCCGCGGCGGACAGGATGGATTCGACGATGCCGACGTAGCCCGTGCAGCGGCACAGGTTGCCGTTCAGGCCGTGGCGGACTTCCTCTTCCGTTGGGTTGGGGTTGTTGGCCAGCAGCGCGCACGACGTCATCAGGAAGCCCGGCGTGCAGTAGCCGCACTGCAGCCCGCCGCATTCCATGAAGCACTGCTGCAGCGGGTGCAGTTCGCCGTCGGCGGCCAGTCCTTCCACGGTCATGACGTGTCGCCCGCGCACCTGCGCGGCCAGCATCAGGCAGGACTTGACGGCCTCGCCGTCGACCAGCACCGTGCAGGCGCCGCAGATGCCGGTCTCGCAACCGCGCTTGGTGCCGGTCAGGTTCAGGTCGTCGCGCAGCAGGTCGGACAGCATGCGCCGCGCCGGGACTTCGACGGTGTGTTCTTCACCGTTGACGGTGACATCGATGGTGATCTTGCTCATGGCAACTCCTCAGTCCGCAGCGACGCCGAACAACTCGGCGATGGTGCGGCGTGCGACGGTGCGCACGATGTGGCGGCGGAAGTCCTCCGAACCGCGCATATCCGCAACCGCGTTGATATCGGCGGCTACGATGTCGGCGGCCTCGGCGGCGAGATCCGCGGTCACGGCCTTGCCGGCCAGCAGCGCCTCGGCGCGATGCAGGCGAGCCGGGATCGGCGTGGAAGCACCGACGGCCAGCCGGGCTTCCACGCAGACATCGCCTTCGCGCCGCACCGACAGCGCCACGCTGGCGAGCGGCCGGTGTTCTGCCGCCGTGCGCAGGAAGCGCGCGTAGCGCCCGTCCGCGCCCGCTGCCGGTGCGGGCAAGCGGATCCCGGTGACGATCTCGCCCGGCATCAGTGCCGTGACGTAGTAGTCAACGAGGAAATCCTCGATCGCCAGCACGCGCTCGCCAGCGGTCCCGCTCAGCACGATCTGCGCCCCAAGCGCCATCAAGCAACCTGGCGGATCGGTGGCCGGATCGGCATAGCAAAGATTGCCGCCGATGGTGCCCTGGTTGCGCACCTGCGGATTGGCCACGCGCGCAGCCATGCTGGCGAGCATCGGGTAGTGCGCCTGCACGATGGGCGAACGCGCCACCTCGGCATGCAAGGTCAGTGCGCCGATGCGCAGGCCCTGGCGCGGATCGAACGTGATGCCGCGCAGCGCGTCCAGGTTGCCGAGATAAACCACGTGGCTCGGCGTCAGCATGCGCTGGCGCATGCCCAGCATCAGCGCAGTGCCACCCGCGTAAGCGCGGCAGTTGTCGCCAAGGTCAACCAGCATGCGGCTGGCTTCACTGACCGTCGCCGGTTCCAGGAATTCGAAATCACTCATGGGTGGCCTCCCTCTCCTTCTCCGTCTCATTGCGCTCGCGCAGCGCGGCCAGCACCTTCTCGGGCGTGATCGGCAGCGAGTGGATGCGTATGCCGATGGCGTGATGCACCGCGTTGGCGATGGCCGCCGCGCCGGGCAGGATCGCCGTTTCGCTCGCGCCCTTGGCGCCGAACGGGCCATTGGGATCGTTGGACTCCACGAGATCCGTGCGCAGCATCGGCAGCGCATCGGCCGTAGCCATGGTGTAGTCGGCAAAGTTGCCGTTCTGCAGGCGGCCGTCTTCGTAGCGAAGTTCCTCGTAGAGCGTCCAGCCGATTGCCTGCACCGTGGCGCCGTGGGTCTGTCCATGCACCGCGAGCGGGTTGATCGCCTTGCCGCAGTCGTCGGCGACAAAGCTGTCGATCACGGTCACGCGGCCCGTACAGGTATCGACCTCGACCTCCACCGCCTGCGCCGCGAACGAATAGGCGGGCGCGACGTTGCCGTAGTAGTTGGCGTCGTGCATGACAGTCGGCGCGTCGTAGGTGGCGCGCACGTGGATGCCCTCGCCGCCGTGGCGGAAGATATGCAGCCGCGCGATCTCGGCGAGCGTGGCGGACTTGTCCGGCTGACCCGGCACGCCGATGCGGCCATCGGCATACAGCAGGCTTTCCGCATCCACGCCGAACTTCTCCGCCGCCAGCGCCATCACCTTCTGCTTTGCTTCACGCGCGGCGCGCAGCACCGCGTTGCCCGAGATGATGGTCACGCGCGACGCCAGGGATCCGAGGCAGAACGGCGAGGTATCCGTATCCGGCGCCATCACGGTCACGTGCGACAGCGGAATCCCCATCTCCTGTGCGCAGATCTGGCTGAGCATGGTGTTGGCGCCCTGCCCCATGTCGCATTCGCTGGTCTGCAGCATCACGCGGCCATCTTCATTGAGCTTGAGCAGGATGGTCGAGCCGTCCCAGTTGCCCAGCGTGCGGTTGCCGCTGACGTGCATCGCCGCCGCAATGCCCACGCCGCGCCGACGCGTGCCGGTGCCGCGCGGCGCGTCGCGCTTGGCGTCCCAGCCAATGGCCTTGCGCGTCATCTCCAGGCATTCCTGCATGCCGGTGCTGCCGATCTGCCAGCCATGCACGCTGGTCTCGCCACGGCCGATGGCATTGCGCTTGTGCACCTCGATCGGATCCATGCCGATCATCTCGGCCAGCACGGTCAGGTGGCAGTTCAGCGGGAACTGCATCTGCTGCCCGCCGAAGCCGCGGAAGGCGCCGCGCGGCGGGTTGTTGGTATAGGCCAGCACGGCATGGGAGCGCACGTTGGTGACGCGGTGCATGTTGTCGCTGCGCATGGCGCTGACATGCATGACATCGCCTGCCAGCCCTGAAAAGGCGCCGCACTCGGCAATGATCCGCACGTCCTTGGCCACGATCAGGCCGTCGGCCGACAAGCCCATGCGCAGCCACACCTTCGCCGGCACGCTCGCACGCGCGCCCTGGAAATCTTCGAGACGGTTGTTGACCATCCGTACTGGACGATCAAGCTTCGTTGCCAGAAATGCGCAAATCAGGCTGTTGTTTTCCTCTACGATCTTGGCGCCGAAGCCGCCGCCCGTGGTGGCCTGCACCACGCGGATGGTCGACGCCGGGCGATCGAGCGCCTCGGCCAGGCGGCTGCGCGCGAGGAATACCGACTGCGTCGACGCATACACGGTCAGTCGCCCGTTGCCGTCCTGCGTCGCCACGGATGCCATCGGCTCCAGGTAGCCCGGGTACTGAGAGTGCATGTCGTAGGTGGCCTCGTACACCGCGGCCGCCTCGGCGAAGCCGGCTTCCACGTCACCGCGCTCGATGTGCATCTCATGGCCGATATTGCGCGTGCCGGCATGGATCTCCGGCGCGCCAGCGGCCAGCGCGGCTTCGGGGCTCAGCAGCGCCGGCAACGGCTCGTACTCGACGCGGATCAGGTCCAGCGCATCGCGGGCGATTTCCTCGCTGACCGCGACCACGGCCGCGACTTCCTCGCCGACATGGCGCACCACGCCCACGGCCAGGATGCGCTGCTCCTTGCGGTGCGGCCCCCACAGGCGCGTCGGGGTATCGAGCCCGCTCACCACCAGCTTGACGCCCGGCAGCGCCTTCGCCGCCGAGGTATCGATGCTGACGATGCGCGCGTGCGGGTGCGGGCTGCGCAGCACCCTGGCGTGCAGCATGCCGGGCAGCTTGATGTCGCCGGCATACTGCGCGCGTCCCATGACCTTCTCCCGCGCGGTCACCTGCGGCGTGGATGCTCCCACGATGGACTGGCTCATGCCGGCCTCCTGCGTCTTGCGTTGCATGGTTCTGCTGCGTGCTGCGTCATTCCGCGGAAATGCCCATGTCGCGGATGACCTTGCCCAGCCGCTCATAGTCCGACACGTTGACCTTCTCGAGCGCCGCGGGCGCACCGCCCACCGGCAGCGCGCCGAAGGTCGCCATCTTTTCCGCGACGTCCGGCAGCTTGATCACGTCGTTGAGCTGCGCGTTGAGGATCTTCACCACCTCGGGCGGCGTGCCCTTGGGCGCCATCACGCCATGCCATGCGCCGACCACCACGTCCTTGTAGCCGAGCTCGGCGAGCGTCGGCACGTTCGGCAGCAGCGCCGAGCGCTTGGCATCGGTAATGGCCAGCGCGATCAGCTTGCCCGTGTTGATGTACTGCGCGACCGGGCCCAGCGTGACGTAGGCGAAGTTCACGTGACCGGCCACCACGTCGTTGACGGCCGGTGCCACGCCCTTGTACGGCACGTGAGCCGATTTTAGCCTTGATTTCGAGTGCATGGGGTTTGCCTGAGGTTTGCTCGGGAAATGCCTAGAAACATGGGGTTATCGCGATTATATTCGCTCGCGATTTCCGGCACTCGCCGTGCAAACCCCAGGCACTCACAACCATTTCCCGGCGCGAAATCGCACCAGGAATCGCGCCAAGTACGCTAACCTATTCACCTGCCCTTTCGGCGTCCGCCAGCTAACCGATTGGGCCTTGTCTCAAACCTTATCGAGGAGGTGTCCCATGGCGAGTTTTACCGCAGTGGTCGGCAAGAAGGCGACCAAGATCCGCGCATCGATTTCCGTGACCGTGAATGGCGAGTTGCATCGCCAGGCCAAGTCCTTTGCCACGCGCCGCGAGGCCGAGGCCTGGGCGAAGTCCCTGGAGGACGCGATCGAGGCTTCGGGCAATGCCGCGCTCACCACGCTGCGCGCGCTGCTGGAGAAGTACGCGGCCGAGGTGTCCGGTACCAAGAAGGGCGCGCAGTCCGAGCGCATCCGGATCAAGTCGTTCATTGAACGCAACCGGAAACTGGCCGATCGGCCGGCGCGCGAGATCTCTCCGCAGGACTGGCGCGATTGGATGAAGGCGCGCCTGAAGCAGGAGTACGCGGGCAAGCGCATCTCTACCGCGACCGTGCGCCGCGAGATGGTCACGCTCTCGCATGCCTACACCAAGGCGGTGAAGGCCTGGGATATCTGCGACGCGAACCCGTTCGACAAGGTCGAGAAGCCGGCCGACTCAGACGCGCGCAAGATCGCAGTGTCCGACACGGACTTCGCTGCGATCTGCGCGCACCTGGACGCCTATACGCCGGACCTGGTGCCGTCGACGGAGAAGCATTTCGTGGGCGCTGCGTTCTATGTCGCGCTGAACACGGCCATGCGCCGTGGTGAGATCATGGGTCTGTGCTGGCGCGACGTGGACCTCAATCGCGGCATGCTCTACCTGCATGACGGCCAGACGAAATCCAACAAGGGCCGCCGCGTCCCGATGACTCATGAAGTCCTCGCGGTGTTCCGTCTGCTGTGGGAGGGGCGGGACGAGGAATCGCAGCGGGTGTTCCATCCGATCATCGCGCGCTCGCTGCAGGACTACTGGACCAGGGCGCGCGCTGCGGCCGGCCTGCGGCACATTGTGTTCCATGATTGCCGGCACGAAGCCGCCTCGCGCCTGGCGCGCATCATGCCGCTGGACACGCTCAAACGGATCACCGGCCATGCCGACACGAAGATCCTGGAGAAGCATTACGTGACGACGCTCGACGACGACCTGATCGATGCGGTGCGCGTGAAGCGCGCGGCCTGATCGCTCTCTCTCCCCTCATGAAAAATGCCACTCGCAGGAGTGGCATTTTTTTTGGCTCTTCGTCGATTTACGGGTCTGGAATCGTCTCAGAACGACCCTGAAGCGCCCTTCGGGCACACAGAAAGTCGGCGGCAGCTTCCGGTGCGAAGCGGCCGCATGAACATCACAGTTTCAGCTCGTCGGAGATGCATCCCTCGCTGGCATAAATCGACCGGTTGAATCCGCAGCCAACTTCGGTCGCCTTATCGCCCTCAAGTTCATCTGGTCGCTATGGATTGGTGCTGTCATGGGGCCTGGTGTGCACGTCCGCGAAGAAGCCGCGCGCACTCCAAATCGTCCCGTCCGCAACTGGCGAGTTGTTTCGCTCGACTGCTGTCCCAACTCCTACGCTCATCATGGGTCGCAAACAGCGCATCTGACCAAGACCAGCCTTGCTGTGACTCGAACGGGCCTGAAGCTTACGCGCATGCCTAAGGGCCGCTAGGGATCGGAGATACAGCCGTAGGAGATGCTCTGCACTAGCGGTGTCAGATCCGCGGCTTCGGTCTAGGCGGATCGCTCGAATCAATGCTCGAATCTGATTCTTGCATTGAATACAGTGTGCCTCCGACACTCGAACTGCGACTGCGATTAGATCCTCGTTCACGCTAGACTCCTGCCCCAATCACTCTAGGCTAACGAGATCGAGTACCCCTCAGCAAGCGCCTTCCAATTTCGCGCCCTGTCCGAAATCTGCCTGATTCGGACAGAGTGGGTCGGTAGGCTCCGGGAAACAGTGGGAGGCTGGCAGCACACTAAAGGCTGCGTGAGCAGCGGAGGCGTTGCAAACGAAGCAACGACGACCGAGTGAGCGTCGCAGACTGGGCCGGCCTAACTCGCTGACGGTGGAGGCCTTATGGCGGCACGTCAGCCCTTGGTGTCACGCAGGTTGTGGCTTTACTTGCCGCGCCCCTTCGGATGCTGCCGTCCTGGCCGTGAACATAGAGTTCCACGCCGTTTTGGCTGGCGATCTGCAAGCCAGCAGCGATAGCCTCCTTTTGAGTGTCATAGTGCGACCTCGACGTGCCCTCGTGGGTGACATCCCAGCCGTCGCCTTGCGCCATCAGCGCGACACCATCCACACGAGGGTTAGACGGGCGCTCTCGCCGTTCAAGCGCAACGTCTACATGTCGTTCCGCTGGATTTCTATTCCGGGGACCATCCCTGGGCAACGCGCCTATACGGGTGCCGGTGCGAATGCGGTACCGGCCGTCGCGATCGGCTTCAAAGGTAGGGGGCTGTGATGGCTGACGTGCGACGTGTCATCAGCATCGAGGCGAAGATCGCGCAGTCTGCGATCTCGCAGATGAAGGAGATGGAGAAGTCCCTGGGCGGCATCGAGAAGAGCGCGAGCGCGGCGACGTCCGCCATGAAGTCGTTTCTCGGCGGAATCGCTGCCGGCATCACGGTCGGTGCTGTCATCTCGGCCTTTACGTCTCTGGTCGATACCCTGGACAACCTGAACGACGAAAGCGAGCGCCTGGGCGTCTCCACCGACAACCTGCAGGCCTGGGGCTATGCCGCGCAGATGAGCGGAACCGATGCCGAGACCTTGAGCAAGGCGCTCGGGAAGCTCTCGGTCGCGATGGACAACTTCGCCGACGACAACGCCAAGACCACCCAGGCGCTGCAGGGTTTGGGCGTGACCGCCGAGGACGTCGCGCAGGGCACCGACGTCGTTTTCCAGAAGCTCGCGGACGGCTTCGCGAAGATGCCGGACGGCGCGCAAAAAACCGCCAAGGCGATCGAGCTGTTCGGCAAGGAAGGGGCGAAGCTGATCCCGCTCCTGAATGCCGGCGCCGATGGCCTGGAGGAGTTCAAGAAGCAGGCCGAGGCGATGGGTCTGGTCATCGAAGGCTCGACCATCAAGCAGGCCGCTGCCTTTAACGACCAGATGGACATGATGCGCAAGCGCGTACAGGCCGCTGGCATGCACATCGTGGAGGGTTTGCTGCCTGCATTGAACCAGCTGTTCGACTCGATGGGCGATGTGAACTCGCGCGGCGAAGCGTTCAAGCAGGTAGGCAAGGACATCGGCGACGTCATCCTATGGACGGCCGGCATCACCATCAAGGGCGTGGCAACGCTGAAAGCGTTCGGTCGCACGCTCACCATGATTGGCGACGCGGCGTCCGCGATCGTGCATGGCAATTTCGGCGACCTCTCGGGGATCTTTAGCACCTACGTCTCCGACGTGGACAAGCTCGGGCAGACGGCAAACCTCGCGCTCATCAACCTGGCGACACCGACGCGCGACGTGTCGGACATCATCGGCAAAGGCCTGGCCGACTCAACCAAGAAAGGCGGCGCCGCTGTCGATGATTTTGGTGGCAAGACGAAAGCGGCCGCGCAGAAGGTGTCGGACTTCGAGAAGCGCTTGAAGTCCCTGAACGAAGAACTGTTCAAGGCGTCGCAGCCGGAAACCGCGGAGACCGCGGTGGGCAAGCTGACCTACGACATCGAGAACGGAATCATCAAGGTCACGAAGGCCGAGGCCGATCAGCTCTACATGACGGCCGCGCTGGTCGACGCGACCAATCGCGACGTCGAGGCCGAGAAGGCTCGGAAGCAGGCGCTCGAGGACTCGACCAAGGCGCAGCAGGAACAGATCACGGCGCAGGCGGCTTTCCTGGACCAGCAGAAATCGCAAACCCAGGCCGGCCAGCTGGAGGCCGCGATCGATACCTGGTACCGCCTGGAGCAGATCATCGAGCAGACCGGCGACACCTCGCTCGCTGCCACGCAGGCGCTCACCGCTGCCAAGCAAAAGGTCGACGACCTGATCAACGGCAAGACGACCGACGCGTTCGACCAGGTGCTCTCGGCCATCGATGGCTATGGCAAGCAGATCTCCGGCACGCTGATCAATGCCGTCGACAGCACGAAGTCGTTCGGCGACGCGTTCGGGGACATGGTGTCCGGCGTCCTGAAGGATATCGCGCAGATGGTGCTGCAGCTGCTGATCGTGCAGCCGCTGGTGGATAGCCTGAAGTCCTCGCTCAAATCCTCGGCCGCGTCCGGTGGTGGCGGCTTTATGGGTTTGATGACCTCGCTGTTCTCTGCCAAGGGCAACGCGTTCTCCGGTGGCGTGCATGCGTTCGCTGCTGGCGGGATCCTTGGGCCGAATGGAGGCCTGACGCCTGGTCCGATCCTGTTCCCGTTTGCGCAGGGTGTCGGTCTGGCCGGCGAGGCCGGTACCGAGGCGATCCTGCCGCTCTCGCGCGGGCCGGACGGAAAGCTCGGCGTCTCGAGCGATGGCTCGGGTGGCTCGGACGTGGTGGTCAACGTCATTAACAATTCCGGCGCGCAGGCGACCGTGACCGAGCAGCGCGGCTCAGATGGCAGTCGTCAGATCGATGTGCTCATCGACCAGCGCGTGAATAAGGGCATTGCCAGCGGCGCCTACGACCAGGCCTTTGGCACGACCTATGGCCTGTCGCGGCGTGGCCGCTGAACCGGAGCTGACGAACATGGCCGATATCGAACTCGCCGCTGTTCCGCTGCCGTGGCCTGGCACGCTGCCGCAGTGCGTGCAGAACTGGCAGGAACAAAACGAGCCGGTGACCATCCGGACCTCGATGGAGGGCGGGCCGCCCAAAACGCGGCGCCGCTACAGCGCACCGATCCGTCGCGTGGAGGTGCAGATGATCCTGCCCGACGATAGCCAGTACCTGACGCTGCGCAGTTTCTTCGATACGTCTCTGATGGGCGGCACTGGCTATTTCAACTTCACCCATCCCTGGAGCGGCGAGGTCATGAAGTTCCGCTTCGTGGATCCGCCCAAGTACGAGCCGCTCGGCGCGCTCGCCATCAACGTGTCGATGACCTGGGAGTGCCTGCCGTGAGCCGTTCCATCACCAGCTCGACCGTCGCGGAGCTGTACCAATCCGATGTCAGCCAGGCCTGGCTATGGCTGCTGCGCATCTACTCTGTCGAATTCCCGACCGCCGACCATACGTTCTACCTGGTCAACAACACGGTCGATGTCGTCTCGCGCGGCCGGACGTTCACGGCGTTCCCGTTCAACCTGGTACTGCCGCAGGACTCCGACCAGAACCAACCGAACCTGGTACTCGAAATCGACAACATCGACATGCTGCTGGTGCCGTATCTGCGCGCCATGAAGGAGGCCGCTTGGGCTGCGATGGAGCTGATCGCGCTCTCGCGGCCGGATACGGTGGAGGTGACCACGTCCGACTGGCGCTTGCGTAATGCCAACTGGGACGCGCAGAAGGTCAGTTTCGACCTCACGCATGAGGACGTCCTGCATGCGAAGTTTCCGGGCCACACCTACAGTCCGGCCGAGTTCCCTGGGATTTTCTGATCATGGACTTCGCGCGCTACATGCTGCTGCCGTTCAAGGATCGCGGACGCGATCGCGGTGGCGTCGACTGTTGGGGTTTGGTGCGCCTGGTGCTGCTGGAGGAGTTCGGCCTTCGCGTACCGAGCTATGCGGCGGCCTATATCGACAGCGCGGACGAAACCGCAGCGCGCGCGATCGGCACGTTCTGCCGCGACTGGATCAGCATCCGGGAGGAGGACGTGCAGCCTGGTGACGTGGTCGTGTTCGAGCTGATCGGCACGCCGACGCACTGCGGCGTCATCGTCGCGCCTGGGGTGTTCATGCATATCTTTGCCAAGCGCGGCGTCTCCTGCGAGGACTACACGCGGCCGATTTGGCATGGCCGCATTGAGGGGTTCTACAGATGGCCGAACTAGTTATCCGTCCGCATGTCCTGTCATCGAGCGGGCAGACCGAGGTCCAGAGTCCTGAAGGCCTGACCATCGCGCAGATGGTCGACGTCTATGCGCCGGAGCAGCGCGAGCTGGCGAGCGTTTGGGTCGAGGACGTCTACGTCGCTCGCAAGCACTGGCACCTGGTCACGCCGAAGGCCGGCCGGCACGTCTACATTGGCATCGTGCCGACCGGGGGCAAGAAGGGAGCGAAAGGCGTCCTGAGTGCCATCGCCATGATCGCGGTGGCCGTGGTTGCGTTCTACGCCGCGCCGCTCATCGCGCCTGCGATCGGCCTCGGCTCCTCTGCACTCGCTGTCGGTGCCGTCTCGATGGGCCTCAGTCTGGTCGGCTCGCTGATCGTCGGTGCGCTGTTCAAACCGCCGACGCCGAATGCCGGCGCCACGCAAGGCATCGAGGACACTCCGGCCTATTCGCTTTCGTCGCAATCGAACCAGGCCACGCCATACGGCGCGGTGCAGCGCGTCTACGGCCGGCACAAGATTTTCCCGCGCGTGGCCGCGACGCCGAAGGTGTTCGTGCGCGGTGGCGTCGCCTGGCTGCAGTGTCTCTACGACTGCGGCTATGGTCCGCTCGCGCTCGAGGACATTCGCATCGGCGATAACCCGATCGGCCTGTATCAAGGGATCCGGCTCAACGTGATTCCGTCCTACGTGGCCGGCATGGGTTTGTCGATCTACGCCAACGACAACTACTACGACAACGTTGGCATGTCGCTGAATCGCGGGGAATGCCGCACGTTCTACTCCCATGCGGACGCAGATGGCGCCGTACTAAATCTGTCGTTCCCTGGCGGCCTCTACTACTACGACGACAACGGCGCGTTTTTCGGCGAGCAGGCTTGGTTCGATTTCTACTTGACGGAGGAGAACGGTGGTCCGACCTATCGGCTCGGCGCGGGAAATTTCGTCAATGCGTCCCTGGTCAATGGCTCCGGCGCCTACTGGGCCGATGGTCTAGGCGTGACCTTCCGAACCGAACAACCAGGCCAGCGTCGCGCGCTGCAGGCCTCCGTCGAGATTCGCTTTCCGTATCGTGGGCGCTGGAGTATCGGCATCTGCCACAGTCCTACCTTGATTCCTGGCCACGATCCGAGTCGCATCGTCAGCGATGCGAATTGGGATGGTCTGCAATCGGTGACCTACCGTGCGCCGGTCGCGCCGACCGTGCCGCATACCCTCATTGAATTGGAGGTCAAGGCTACCGACCAACTGAACGGCACCATTCAGAACCTGTCCTGCATTGCCACGTCGATCCTGGACGATGGCTATGGTCGCCAGGTCGCTACGCGCAATCCGAAGCATATCTATTGGGACATCCTCACCGGCACCGCCAATCCGCGCCGCGTGCCGGCCTCGCGCATGGACTACGCCGCGTTCGATGAGTGGTGGGCGTACTGCGAGCGCGCGGCGCATGACGGCTTGCCGTACTCGTACTGCGACACGGTGATCGACAATGTAACGACCGTGTGGGATCTCCTGTCAAACGTCGCGGCCTGTGGGCGCGCTACGCCATCGATGCGCGATGGCAAGTACAGCGTGCTCATCGACCAGCAGCGCACGGTGCCGGTGCAGATGTTCACCACGCGCAATACCACGTCGTTCAGCGTGGTGCGGCCGTTTCCGGATTTGCCGCAGGCGCTGCGCTGCAAGTTCATCGATCCGCAGTCCAACTGGCAGCAGCGCGACCAGATGGTCTACATGGATGGCTACGACCAGAACAACGCCTACCTCATCGAAGACATGACGATGTTCGGCTGTACGCGTCCTGGGCAGGCCTGGCGCGATGGGCGCTACTACCTGGCGCAGGGCTACCTGCGGCGCGAGACCGTGACCGTCGGTGTCGATGTCGAGAACCTGATTTGCACGCGCGGCGACCTGGTCGCGTTCGCGCATGACGTCCTGGAAAGCGGAGGCAAGCCGGCGCGCGTCCTGAACAAATGGTACGAGCCGGATATCGGTTCGGGTGTGTGGATGTTCCAGCTGGACGAGACGATCCTGGTCAATGCCGGCACGCAGCTCGGCATGCGGGTTCGCAACGCGACCTACCCTGGCGGCTCGGACATCTACATGTGCTACCCGAACGAAGGCGACACAGACGTTTTTTACTTTGCACCGTATGGGCCGACGCCGATCTACGATATCGGCGACCTGGTCGTGATCGGCCTGCCGCAATCGGTGACGGCCTACTACCTGGTGAAGAGCGTCATGCCGGCCGGCGACGACAGCGCCACGCTCGAGCTGGTCGAGCAGGCGCCTGGTGTCTATGGCGCCGATACCGGACCCATCCCTCCGTACTACCCGAGCACGGACGGCCGTCCTGCTGGCGATACCAGTCTGCCGCCCATCCAGGGTTTGGTGCATTCGGATATCTATTCGCACTACTCGTCGACGCCGGTGGTGTCGGTCACGCTGTCCTGGCAGAAGCCGGCGCAATCCTCGCTGGTCTGGTACAGCGTGGACAAACTCGCGGCAGATGGTTCCTGGCAGAACGTTGGCACGCCGACCGATACGCAGCTCGCGGTGCTGGTCAACTACGACCAGCGGCAGATCCCGAAAGACGCCGGCATGCCGGTGCGCTATCGCGTGATCGGCATCACGAAGACCGGCCGGCAAACCGTGCCGGTCGAGATCGACTGGACCATCATGCGCGACAGCACGCCGCCGCAGGACGTGCTCAATCTCACCTACGTGGTCGAGTCCTACGCGGTGCGCTTCGCCTGGGAGCCGGTGATCAATGTCGACCTCGACGGCTACTTGCTCGAGTACATCTCGCCGCAGTCGGCCAGCGGCCGCGATGCGCAGCCGCTGGCCGACACGATCCAGGAAGGCGGACTGCCGGTGTTCCTGCTGGCCTCGGCCTATCGCTGGCAGATGCGCCAGGCCGGCACCTGGCGCTGTGGGATCCGCGCGCACAACGTGCTCGATTACTGGAGCGCGCACCGCACCGAGATCGACGTGGTCCTGGTGGCGCCGAACACGCCGGAGAACATCGTGGCCGGCGTGACCGGGCCGGATATCGTCATCTCCTGGGACGCCTCGCGCGGTTCGTTCGCCGTCGACCACTACGACCTGTATCGCGATGGCGAATACATCGCGAGCGCGAAGACGACGAGCTTTAGCGAGAAGCTGATCGCGCTCGGGCAAATCGACTATGGCGTGGTCGCCGTCGACGTGGCGGGGAACCGCTCCAGCATGGGCATCGTCTCGTATGTCGTGCTGGTTCCGAACGCGACGCAGCCGGTCGCGCAGATCCTTGGGAACAACGTCATGCTGCGCTGGGTCGATGCAGCATCGACGCTGCCGATCCAGTTCTACGAGATTCGGCTCGGCGAGACGTGGGAGGACTCGACCGGCAAGGCCAACGTGGGCAATGGCCGCGCGATCAATTTTTTCGAGCAGGCGGCCGGTCTGTACACGTACTGGGTCCGCGCCATCGATACGGCTGGCAACGCGGGACCGGCGCTCTCGGTGACGGTGCGGCTTGCGCAGCCACCGGACTACGTGCTGCGCTACGACTGGGATGCGGACTTTGCGTATGCCGTCCTGGTCGATGGCTATCGCGAGGGGCAGCAAATCTGGATTCCGGTAGACCGGGAAACCTGGGAGGAGCACTACGTCACGAATGGTTGGAACGCTCCGCAAGATCAGGTCGCTGCCGGCTTTCCGATCTACATCCAGCCATCGCCAGACTTGGGCACGTTCGACCAGGTGTTCGATTACGGCGCGGTGCAGCCACCTACGACCGTGTCCGCGACGCTGACCTGGCGGATCCTGTACGGCAGCGTGAACGTGGTCCCGACGCTCTCATACAAGAAGCTCGAGAGCGATCCGTGGATCGACCTGCATGGCGTGGCGCAGGCTTTCCTGACGGACTTCCAGTTCATCAAAGTGCATTACGACTTTGAGGCCTCCGGGGGTAACGACCTGGCACTTGTGACGGGGCTGAACGTGAAGCTCGCGGTGGAGCGCAAGACCGACGAAGGTATCGCGGACGTGAGTGCCGATCCGGCTGGTACGTTCGTTCCGTTCAACACGGCATTCATCGACGTCATGAGCGTGGTGGTGACACCGCTTGGCGATCAGCCGCGCCTGTTTGCCGTCGATTTCGAAGACTTGCCCTATCCCTTGGGCTTTACCGTTTATCTGTTCGACCTCGACGGCAATCCTGTCGCCGGTCAGGTCGCGTGGACTGCGAGAGGAGTGTGATCATGGCCGCTGATTTCGACAAACCCGTATTGACCGACGACTATGCGACGGTGCTCGCGGAGGTGCGCGACAACCAGGACGCGCTGGCGACGCAGCTGGACGACCTCAGTCCGCCCAATCTGCCGGCCGGCGCGAAGCGCTGGAGCACGACCAACGTGCGATGGGAAAAGTACGATGGCTCCTCTTGGCTCGAACTGGCCGCGCAATACGCTATCAACGTGGCGAAGCTCGGGGGCTATGCGGCGGGCAATGGCGCGGGACAAATCCCGATCAGCAACGGCACGCTCAATACCGGGTTGAACTCGGAAATGTTGAGCGGCAAAACGCTAACGTACTTTGCCACCGCGCAAGGGCTAGCCGACCTCGCGACGAAAGAAGCCGCCGACATTGCCGCAGTCAATGCAAAGATTGATAGCAACACAACCGCAATCAATAACAAGGTATCAAAGAGCGGCGATACGATGACCGGCGCGCTGAACATGAGCGGCGACAATCCTATCCGGTTCAATCAGCGATATATCCGCAATGATTCCGGTGGTAATTTCCTCGGCTTCATTAACAATGCGGGAAACAATTGGACGTTTAGAAGTTACGATAATGGGGATGCCAATATCACAGGTGCTCTACAAACTGGCGGGGTCGTTACCGCTGGCACCGATACTAACAATCAAATTCAGGTGTTTCCCGGAAGTATGGAAATCAGGCGGTGGGATGGACCCTACTTAGATTTCTCCATCGCAGGTACTGGCGAAGATTATCACTGGCGCATGTACAATTGGAGAGCTAGTGATAATAGATTTGGATTTTTGTGTGCTGCTAGTGGAGTAGCCATCGAATTTTTGTCTGACGGCAACATATATTGCAGTAATCGTGGCTATGTATGGGATGCAATCAACGGCAAGATAGGCGGCGCCACATGCAATTGGAATACGGGCATCATTGAAACGCTCGGGTGGGGATGGGGTAGCAACAATACGCGCGATTTGCCAGCGCCGTATGTGTGCTGTGGCATTCGGACGGACTCCAGCGGCGCGGCTTTCGTGCGTGGCGTGGCACTGAGGAATTACTAAAATGCGCTCACATGCCGAACTCGCAATGTGTTTGCAGCGGATGCTGCCGGGAACACAGCACGGAGTGGATTTCGTCGTCGCGCACCACATCCGGGCTGCTAACTCGGCAGAGCAAAGCGGCGACGCCTTTATCCTGGAGTGGTTGAGCAAGCAGCCGCAGCCGAGCGCGGAGGAAATCGATGCCGCGTGGGCGCAGCACGGCGCCGCCATCAAGTCCGAGTTGGCGGCACGCGCCGCACGCGGAGATCGCACGGCACTGTTGGCCGAGGCCGATGCGATGGTCAGCAAGTGCGAGGACGCGGGGGATTCTGCCCAGGCGCTGGCGTGGCGCCGTTACCGACAGGCGCTGCGGGACGTTCCCACGCTGCCGGGTTTCCCGCTCGATTTTGAATGGCCGAAGTCGCCCGCGAAGGGGGCCGCATGAATCCGACCATCATCACGCTGGCCGGTGCGCTCCTGGTACCGGCTGGCCGCGCGCAGCAGTACTCGGGCGCGCTCGACAAGGCCTGCGCCGATCATGGCATTGCAACGTCGACGCAGGTCGCGATGTTCCTGGTGCAGGTCGTCGCCAGCTCGCGCGGCCTGCAGGGACCGGACCTGTCGAAGCTCTCGCTCTCGGCTGACGATCTCTGCAGCGCCTGGCCGCTGGTGTTTGCGCATCCGAACGAGGCGCTCGACTACGCGCTCAAGGCCGAGCCCACGGCCAACCGCGTTTATGCCGGCCAGCATGGCAACGGCGACGAGGACTCAGGCGATGGCTGGCTCTACCGGCCGCGTGGTCTGCTGCCGGTCTATGGTCGGGGCGACTACGCGGCGCTCGGCGAGGCGCTCGGCCTGGACCTGGTCGGGACACCGGAGCTGCTCGACGCGGCCGATCCTGCTGCCAACGCGGCCGCGCATCAGTGGGAGGCCGCTCGCTGCAATCCCTACGCCGACGCCAACGACTTGAACGGCTGCACTGCCGCGCTGCTCGGCCGGCTCTCCGACATGGCTAGGCGGCGCATGCTGTGGCAGCGCACGCGCGGCGTGCTGGACGCCTGGGCGCGCGAGCCACACACCGCGCCGGCGCCTGGCATGCCTCAAACCCAAACCTGGCCGACGCCTGGCATCGATTTCGCGGACTCGCCATGACCTACTACTACCTGCAGACGCTCGATGTCGACGCCAATGTCATGCAGTCGCAGATGGGCGAGAACCCGGATCTGCTGCTGTCGATCGCGCAGGGGCTGTTTCCGCTTGGCGACGATCCGGAGGAGCCGACCTACACGTACCAATGGGTAGACGAAAGCGGGCAGCCGGTCGATCCGCCACCGCTCACGCCAGAGGTCAATCCGCTATGAGCCGCGCCGCTGTGCTCGCTCTCGCTTTCGCGCTGGCCGGCTGCGCCACCGACGGCACCGCGTCGCGCCAGCGCCTGACGGCGTTCCTGCCGTCCTGCATTGTGCTGTGCTTCGCCACCGTTCACGGCACCGAGTCCATGTCGAACTCGATTTCGGTGCCGGCCGTCCTTGAACCCTGATTTTCGTTTTCGCCTTCCGGATGAATCCCGCGTCACAAGCGAGTTTGCCGGTGCATAGGGTTTACTCTGCCCATCCACACCACCCTGCCTTTTTGGTTCATCGCCGTGTTCGGGAAGGCCGATAGTTCGACGGCCGAGTTCGGCCAGGTCCGGACATTCGAACTTCGTCGCGCAGGAAGTGCCTTCCGGATTACCTGCGTTGGAGTAAAATCGCCGGTTGGCAAAAATTGGTGTTTCTACGTGAACTACGACAACCTGACTCGGGAAGAGCTGATTGCTGTGCTGCAAAGGCGCGATGCCTTGGCGCGCTATGGTTTGCGCTGGGAGCGCGACAGTATCCCGCAAGACAAGTCACTCAACCGAGACTTTGTCGGTTTCGAGCTGAATGCTGGGCTGTCGGTTGGCGAAGGTCCCTGGACCAATGTGGTCGTAGAGGGCGATAACTTCGATGCACTGCGTCATCTTGTGACGACCCATGCCGGCCAGGTCAAGCTGATCTACATTGATCCTCCGTACAACACGGGTCGCAAAGATTTTGTTTACAACGACAGCTACTTTGATGCGACCAATAGGTACAGGCACTCCACTTGGCTGGAGTTCATGCACCAGCGGTTAAGCCTGGCCAAGAATCTACTGGCAGAAGACGGTGTCATCTTTATCTCTATTGATGACAATGAGCTGTTCAACCTTGGCTTGTTGATGAACCAAGTGTTTGGCGAACAAAACTTTGTGGCCAACGCAATCTGGCAGAAAGTCTTCTCGCCCAAGAACACTGCGGTCCATTTCTCTGATGACCATGAGTATGTGCTCGTCTATGCGCTCAATAAGGAGAAGTGGCGGCCCAACCCGCTTCCGCGATCAGCGGGCCAGGACAAGGCCTACAAGAATCCCGACAAAGACCCACGCGGCGTCTGGACATCGGGCGACTTGGCCGCACGGAATTTCTACGGCGAAGGCCGATACCCAATTACCTGCCCGTCAGGGCGCGTAATTGAAGGCCCTCCGGCCGGCTCCTACTGGCGGGTATCCAAAGCCAAGTTTGAAGAGCTGGATAAAGATGGGCGCATCTGGTGGGGCAAAGACGGAAATAACACCCCGCGCATCAAGCGTTTCCTGTCGGAAGTCAAACAAGGCGTCGTACCGCAAACGCTTTGGACTTACGACGATGTGGGCCACACTCAAGACGCAAAGAAGCAACTGAACGCGATACTCCCCAAGTCCCGCAACGAAGATGTGTTTTCCACGCCCAAGCCTTTGCAACTGATGGACCGCATCTTGCGCTTGGCAACTAAACCTGGCGATCTCGTTGTCGATTTCTTTGCCGGGTCCGGTACGCTGGCTCAAGCGCTGCTGGCATTGAACAAGGAGGATGGTGGGCAGCGCAGATTCGTGCTGGTATCCAGCACAGAGGCCACGGTGGATGAGCCTGAGCGGAACTTGTGCCGAGACGTCTGCGCCGCACGCGTGCGAAATGCCATTGAAGGCTACGAGAACGGAAGCGGCGAAAAGGTTGATGGTTTGGGAGGGAACTTTGCCTATATGAAGGCTACCCGCGTGCCCATGCATCGCTTGGAGGAAGGCGTCACCGATAACATGGCCTGGACGTTTGCTCTACAGGCCTGTCGTCATCCGCTGACCCCAGCCACTCCTGGACTGTCAGTGTCCGTCCAAGGCGAGCACATGGTTGCCTACTGCAGCAATGTCAAAACGGCCACCCTCGAAAAGCTGGAGGCGGCAATCACGCAGCATAGCGGTGTCGCTGTGGTCATGACCTGGGCACCTGCCGTGGTTGCTGAGCGGCTGGAAGAACACATGCACCGCATCCGCCTGGTTTCCGTGCCCCACGACTTCCGCCGCGCATTTAAGCAAGGCAACGTACGTGATGCCCAAGAAGAACAATCTGAGAGTCAAAATCAAGGGGAGCCGGCATGAGCCGCATTTCGCCACTGGAGTTTCAGTCCAAGCACATTGGCGCACTAGTTGCTCGATTTGAAGACCTGAAGGCGACCTATGACGCCTTGGGCACGAGGCCGGACCCGAAACAGCTGACTGTCGCTCGGCAGAACGGCGCCTGCGTCATGCTCCAGGCACCGACCGGTATCGGGAAGACGCTGATGGCTTGCGAACTGTTGGCAGAGTTTTCCACCAAAGACCGGGTCATCTGGTTCTGGTTTGCTCCCTTTACCGGGGTCCTCGCCCAAGCCAAGGCAGCGCTCACCCGCCAGGCACCGACACTCAATTTGCTAAGCATTGACTCTGACCGCAGCCCAGACAAGCTGGCTGACGGCAGCATTTTTGTCCTGTCGTGGCAGACGGTAGCTGCACGAAGCAAGGAGAGCCGACTGGCCCGCCAGGACAGCGATGCAGGTTGGTCCATTGATGACCTGATTGGCGCCGCCCGTGCCCAGGGATACCGCATTGGCGTGGTAGTGGATGAAGCGCACCATGGCTTTGTTCGTGCTACCGAAGCAGGCCGTTTTTTCGCCCAGGTGCTCGCACCGGACTATGTGCTGATGATGACCGCGACACCGCGCGATGCTGATGCCGGCAAGTTCGCCGCGCAGACGGGCTACCGCATCGGCTCGCCGAATGAATGGGCTTCCGTTTCCCGCACAGAAGGTGTTGATGCCCAGTTGCTCAAGCGCTCCGTCAAAGCGGCTCGCTTCATCAGCCAGAACGCAGATGATGCTCAACTTGTGGCCTATGAAGAGGTTGCGCTGTCCGAGTGCGCAGCCATGCATCGGCTCATCAAGAGGACGCTGGTGGATGAAGGTATCGGCCTGACGCCACTGATGCTTGTGCAGGTGCCAAACGGGGGGCAGGCCATTAAGGATGCCAAAGCGTACCTGGTCGACGTTTTGAAGTTCCCCGAGTCAGCTGTCCGCGAACATACCGCCGATGAGCCGGACCCCAATCTGGACGCCTTGGCAAATGACCCCAGCGTAGAGGTGATTCTTTTCAAGATGGCGATTGCCACGGGCTTTGATGCGCCCCGCGCCTTCACCCTGGCAGCCCTGCGTGGCACCCGTGATGTCGATTTCGGTATCCAAGTCGTTGGCCGCATCATGCGCGTGCACCGCAGCCTCCAGGGTCGCTTGGACACGTCGCCGAAGCTGCTGAGCTACGGCTATGTCTTCCTTGCCAACAGTGCTGCTCAAGAGGGCCTGGTGAATGCTGCAGCCCAAATCAACCAGATGCCGGAGCAGATGGCGCAGGCCGCCGCGTCGACCGTGGTTACCGTAGTGGCCGGCGAACCAACTGTTCAAGTGGTCAAGCCAGGCCAGTCGCTGAGCCTGCTGCCGCAACAGGACAGCACGCCAACTGCAGCGCCGAGCGCAGAAAAGCCGGGCGCTACGCCCAGCTATGTGCCTCCACCTCTGATGGAGCAGTCGCCGCTTTTCCAAGTGCTGACCACTCCGCCGTCAGGCTTCTTACCCGGCTACAAGGAAGGACACACGCTCCTGACCAAGGCATTCGAACTGGACGCCCAAAACGACCAGCAGTTCGTCTATAAGCGCCGTGAAGGCACGCCGGGCTCGCTGGTAACTGAATCTCTGCCCGCAGTGCCGGACGACTTCGAAGATCGCCTAGTGAGCTGCATCGACTTTGCCAAGGTGCTGGGTGACCGCCTGAAGGTGCGCTCGAAGATGACCGAGCGCACCACTGACGTTTTTGACACGACTGAAGCTGTGGAGGACCGAGACATCTGGGCCCAGGTATCTGTTCCGATGATTGCCGAAAAGGCTCGCCAGCTAGCGTTTGAGTTTGAGGATGTGGACCGCCGGGAGATGCTGCAGGCGCTCAAGAAGCGGTTCAAAGACACTCTCATCGCTGAAGGTCATGTCCCGCCCGAGTCCGATGAAGAGCTGACTCACCAGTTGGAACTGGTCCTGGTTCGGAACCCCAATCTGGTCAAGGAAGCCCACAAGCGCATGCGAGCGGAGCAGGTCCAGGCTGCGATGGTCCACCTCCCGGACTCCCTGGTGAGTGAAACGCCATTGGAGCCTGCGGCCCGCAACGTCTACGGCGTGTTCCCGGCCGATATGAGCCCACAGGAACGCGAGTTTGCCGAGCAACTGGACACATCTCCCGATGTGATTTGGTGGCACCGCAATCCCGTGCGCAAGCCGTCGAGTGTGGCCCTGTACAAATGGGCCGACGGTATCGGGTTTTTTCCTGACTTTGTGCTGCAGGTCAACGAGCGAACCGAAGGCGACGGCGTCGCGCTATCCGAAGTGAAAGGCCCGCACTTGCAATATTTCGACCGTGCCAAGGCTGCGGCTGTGCATGTGAAATACGGCCGTGTGTTCATGGTCGGCAAAGAGTTGGGCAACGATGGCAGCTTCCGCTTCTGGCGCAAAGTCAGCGACGGCAATCTTGCAGATGACGGGAAGTTCGAAGTGCCCCGCATGCGCTACTCCTGATTGGAGAGAACAGGCTCTGGAAAGGTACTGTGGCAGCTTTCGGGAAAGTCGGCCGTCTCCTTTGGGTCGTTCTGCGACCCTCAGTCACCCCGCAGATCGGCGATGAACCAAAAAAACCCGCCAGATGGCGGGTTTGTCCAGATCGTCTCTCCTCAAGCTGGGAGCCGCCCCCACCGGCCGCGCCGCCAGGTGATCGAGGGCACCTGACGCCGTTCGGTAGATTTCCGCCAGGAGCACGACCGAGGGTGCGTGAGTGCTGGTGGGGACGACCGGGCAATTGTAGAACTTTCCGGTGTCCGTTAACAGCGCGTTGTGAGCGGCTGTTTCAAATGAAACAGATTGGTGTTGCAATTGGGATGCTGTTTCGGCCGCATCCGGCTTCATTTCAGGCCCGAGCGGAATGGAGCGCTGCCGGATCGTTCATGACTTCTTTGGTCTGGAGTGCAACCAGCTCAGCAGGTTATTGGTTTCCTTAACCAGGACCGCCTCAAGCATATCGGTGGCGTACATGCCTGCACGCCGGTGCTCGTCTGACAGTTGTCCCGCGCGTCCATGAACGATATCGCTTCGGTGTCCGTACATCTTGCGGAATATTTCTCTGAGCCGCGCGCGCTGAGACTCGGTCCGTCCTAACAAGTATGCGTATCCTCCGGGGACCAGGGCTTAATCGGCATGCTTCTCTCCCGGATCGTCAAACCCGAACTCATGGCGGATCCTCGCGGCGACCGCGCGCAGTGCTTGCTCGCGCTCGGCATCGGTCAAGGGCACGCGTATGGCGTCGACCACGGCGCGCAGCTCGGCGACCGTCACGCTCGCGCTCGCCTGGTGGAGCACGACCTGGTCCGGCACCATCGGCTCTCCGTCGCGGCTCATCGCGGCCTCGCTCATCGTCCACCAGAGAGCGATGGGGGCGGCGGCCTCGCTCAGTTTCTCGGCGTACTGCCGCTCCTGCGTCCGGTGCGCATTCGAGTGGGCCAGCGCCTCAAGCGATTCCGCCTGGGCCTTGAGCGCGACCAGCTCGAATGGCCTGTGATTCCAGGCGCTGGCGGCTTCGTGTGGGGTTTCCATGCGCGGGCCGAGCGCACCGCAGAGGTGGCAATGGCCGCTATAGGCGCCGTTGCGCGTGACCACCATGCATTCGGCGCTCTCGCAGTAGGCGCATTGCTTCAGACCGTTATCGTTCATGGCTCATTCCGGCTCAACGCGCGGCCCCCTGGTAGACCTCGATCGGGACCTTCATGATGACCAATTTTCCTGCGGCGGGTTTGTCGCAGTACGCGCTGGACTGTATGAGCGCACGTAGGAGCTGCGTATCCGCTCAATGCGAGGACTGTCTCGCGTGAAAGGACGCGGCAGAGGCGATGGTCGGAATGCTCTAACTCCTCAGAGAGGACTGAGTCGGACTTAAGAGGTGGAGGCAACTTGAGGACGCGTGAAAGCAAGCCGCGCGTGCAGCCAAGTTCAAATGCCATTGCGGCAACCAAGCTTGTGAGTCTGTCGAGTTCCGCATCACGCGGATCGGTGGTGATGGGTGTCTCTGTTATCCCATTGACTTTGTCTTTAACCATCTATCGAGTGCCTCTACTGAGTAGGTTATGCGGCCGCTCGTCGTGCTCTTATCAAACTCTGGACCTTTGCCGTAATAGCGAAGGGAGCCAAGAACGGCCGGCGTGGTGCCGCAGTACGCTGCGGCCTCATCAGGCTTTAGATGTGTTGCGTTTGGCTTGAGATGAGCTGTCCTTCGCTCTCTCTCTGTTTCGGCCATCCAATGCGCCGCGATCATGTGTGCGAGTCGTTCTCTGCAGTGCGCACACTCTAAGAGGTGTGGCTGGTCGAACTCGCGATGTAGAAGCTCATGCATTAGCTTGAATGCCTCCTCGGCCGTCTGTCGCAAGTTCGCTGCAGTGTAGTGACGTGACATGGTCGTGCTCCTGGCGGTGATTGGGTTTTGTTGTTGCCGTTCGGTGCCGCGATGGTAGCCCAGACATCGCGGCACCGAGGCCAAACTAACGTGGGGGTTCTGATCCAATGCGTTTACGGGTGAGGTCGTAAATTGGTTTACTTCCCATCTCATTGACGACGTCCAGAGCGGTATGCATCGTGCGTTCGCAGTAGGCGTCGCCTGCTGAGGATGCCATGTATGCCGACAGCTCCATGACCGCCAAGTAGTACCTGTGATGGCACTCCTCGCAGGTGTGTTGCGTTACCTTGCCCTGGGTCAGCAGCAGATAGGCTTGCTGAAAGAATTCCTCAGCGGAATGATGTTCATGCTCAGTGCATTGTCGGTTCATGTTGGCTCTCCTCTTGTTTCGCTTCGATCGCGAGGAGCGCTGCAGCGAAGGGTTGGCAGTGTGTGGGAAGCAGTTCGATGGGTACCCTGGTGCGGGCCAGGTACCACCAGACCATGATCCAGGTCGTGAGGCCGCGCGCGACCTGGACCTGCTCGATCTCATCGGCGAGGTTGCAGGCAAGCTCCATCAGGGCTTCGTATCCCTGTCGCTCTAAAAGGCGGCGCAACGCGAGGCGAGGCAGCAGTTGATCGAAGTTGCGCTGCGCCCTTTCACTGCGCACGCCTCGCTCGAGCACGCTGATTCCCGCATCGAGCACCGGCCATGAGGCAGTCAGCTCGTATCTTTCAAAAATCATTTTGTTTTTACCCCCAGATCTAATCCAAACCCCGACCGTGGTAATCGCGTCTGACAAAAGCGCTTAGGCGCTGGCGCTCGCCATGCTCATTGACGGCATGACTCGGCGCTGATGCTGTTCAAACTCAACCGGCAACATGAGCTGCTCGGGTTTGCAATGGAAGACGCGAGCGAGTTTGTCGCGCGTCTTTTCTCGCATGTTTGTGTTCCCTTCGATGACCTTGAACGCTTGAGCGGTGCAGCCATACTGCTTAGCAGCGTGCTTGAGCGTCATGTCGCGATGCTCGCGCCAGGCTGCGACCATGCCCAGGCCGCGACGTACATGCTTGAGAACGCCGTCGGGCCATTGCGTGCCTTCCGGAGCGAGACGCGGGCCTTCCGCTTTCGCAGGGACCGACGTAGCTGGCTGGCGGCCTGTCTCTTGCACGACCACCAACTTGCAGCGGGGCTGCTTCGGGTGCGGCGTGAGCTGGTCGACGGTGCAGTCGTATGCCTGGGCAAATCGCCGCATCGGTTCTTTGCGCATGAAGGCGCGGATGGGCAACTCGTACTGGGCGATGTTGTCTGCGGTGCAGCCGTACAGCTCGGCGGCTTCCTCGCGGGTGTAGCCGCGATGCTCGCGCCAGGCGCGCATGTAGTGGATGCCGGAGTCGATGGCGACCTGGACCGGGTTTGGCGGTGCCTCTAGGAATCGGGTCGGCTGGGGGTAGCGCGGCTTCGTGTGGCCGTCTGCTATGCGTTCCTTACCGATCCTGGTGACGCTCGCTGCGGCCGGTGTCGGTGCCTGCGGTATCGCCGGGAGGAGGTTATCCGGGATGGGGGTGCCGCTGAAGATCGCCTCGAGGGCATCGCGGCCGTTCCTGGCGGTGGGGGCGCTGTCCGCGCGCAGGATCGTCTCCCGGAGATCTGGTGGTGCTGATGGTGCTGCGCCGGCTTCGTCCTGGTAGGTGCTGATGGCAACGTTGCCGAGGGAAGACTTGAGACTCGCTCGCTTCGGTGTCCTGGCTTCAAGGGCAGCGGTGTTCGCCCTTCGCGCTGCTGCGACGATCTCGATCATTGCGGCCAGGTCTTTGTAGGGGATGTCCGCGCGTAAGCGGTTCCCTTGGTGGTCCGTTCGGTAGAACCAGTCGGACTGGTCGAATCCGTACATCTCTGTCCCCCTTGAAAATTTGAAACGGCCAAAGCCGCGTGCAGTCTAGCTCTCCGGGTACCTATGGGCATCTGAGAGTAAACCCCTAAACGGCGCCAATCCCAGAATAATCAATGGGTTGGAGCTTGGCATACGTTTACAAATTTGGGTGGATTCTGAAAAGACCTAAACGGGGTACGGAGGGGGAGAAAATCGCGACAAAACGTAACCGGGCGAGGTCGGGATAATGGCGGGAACGCATCGAAAATCGCGTCAACTTCCCGGAGAGCCGCGCCAGGCTTGGATTCTACGTGCGCTTGTACGGCACGTGCTGGATCTTCACGCCGGCGGCTCGGTTCAGCATCTCGCCGGCAATGTGCATCGGCGAGCCGGCGCCCGGGCTGCCATAGGTAAAGTTCTTGCCGGCCTTCGCGGCGGCGATCATCTCCGGCACCGTCTTGACGCCGGCGGCCGGATTGGCGACCAGCAGCACCGCCTGCACCGCGGTCTGGATCACGGGCGTGAAGCCGTGCAGCGGGTCATAACTGGCCGCCGGGGCCAGCTTGAGCACCATTGGCGCTAGCGTGAACGGGTTCGGCGTATAGAGCAGCGTGTACCCGTCGGCCGGCGCGCGGCTCACGAACGAGGTTCCCACTACACCCGCCGCGCCGGGCCGGTTCTCCACGATCACCGGTTGCTTGAGGCGCGCGGACAACTTGTCGGCATACAGCCGCGCCATGGCGTCGGTATCACCGCCCGGCGGATAGGCGACGACCATGGTCACGGTCTTGGTCGGATAGGCTGCGGCGGCGGCCGCGCTGTCCGCGGCAAGCGCCAGTGCCGCCATGGCAGTGGCGGCAAGGAAAAGTCGGCGGTCTCGATTCATCAACAGCTCCTGTGGGGGCGCTCCGCGGCGGGAATCTGGTCGGTTGTGCTCAACGCGAAGACAGGGGGTGGCTCGATGGGAAACATCTCTACGGATGTTTTATTGGTAAAACGCATGTTCACTACAGGAACATTCATCTATCGTAGGTCGCGTTTATTGACTACTCAACTTACGTTAATCCCCTATTGACATGAATACGTTTACATTTGTCGAAACGCTAAGGCGCAATGTGCACACAAGCCGGCAAAGCGTTCGCCCGTGAGACAATCTGGCGCCCTCCGCGCCGCTTGCAGCCCGCCCGCGCGGCACGTGCGTCCAATCCATCTCAACTGGAAAAACTCGATGACCCGAAAAACCGGGCCTGCAACAGGCCAGCAAGTTCAGCCGGCGCCCCGCACGGACGACAGCCCCTGGACGGACCTGGACGAAGCCGGCAGCGGCCTGACGGTGGACAACTTCCTGACCACCATGCTGAGCCAGCTCATCACCCGGCTGAGGAGCACGGTGACCCAGCCCTATGCCGAACAGTTCGGGCTGACCGTGCCGGAATGGCGCATCCTGGCGCTGCTGGCCTACGCGCGGCGGCTGCCCTTCGCGGAACTGGTGGTGCAGTCCACGTCGGACAAGGCGCTGGTCAGCCGCACGCTGCGGCTATTGGAGGAACGGGGGCTTGTGTTGCTGGAGACAGAAGGGAACACGCCGCGCAAGAAGCTGATCTGCAGCGTGACGGAAGCCGGGATTGCCCTGCATGACGAGGTGATGCCGCTGGCGCGGCGCGGGCAGGCGGACGTGATCCGGCAGTTGGAGCCGGAGGAGCGTCGGGCGGTCTATCTGGGGTTGAAGAAATTGCTGAAGGGCCAGGGATAAGGGACACTTTTCCCTGCCGGTCACACTAGTACCGATTGCGAAAGATCGACGCCCTCTTCCCAGTCGCTTAATGGGTAATGCAGAAAGGTTGACTTCTCCGGCTACGTCCGCGCTGGCACCCGCATTCGGTGAACTTGGCATTGAACCGGTCACATAGAACGCGCTGTTCTTGGTTTAACGATGGATACATTTGCAGTTCAAGCGTATGCGATCAGGGGGCTCGCCCCACCAGAAGTTTGGTATTTCGGAAGCCTGGAGCTGGTCTCCACTGAACTAACGCCGGCAGCGAAGTGCGGTTAAGGAAAGCGGAAAAAATGTCGATGACTTGTGTCGCCGTGAACCATTCATCGGAGCGCATCGGAATGTTTCCCGCCCGGAAGGCCAATATGGTCCCGTCCGGGAACACCAGATTAGGCTTGCCGTGGGAACGCTCTTGAGCGCGTCCCGGTGCCGGCGTCGAAATGCTCGACCATGCAAGTGATGCCGCCCCCAGCCACCTGCACGTAACTTCCGCTCTCACCCGTCAGAGAAGCGTATGAACATGGCCCATAGCTACGCAATGACTGGGTACCCCTCATTGACCGACTGAATCTTGCGCTGCGTAGCACCGCGCGTCATGCATAAATTCGTCTCGCAGCAATGCTGCCCGAGATGGTGTACAGAATGACGCCTCGCACAACTCATCGACGCCGCGCGGTAAAGGTGAGTGTGCGGCAATAAACTCGCCGATGGCGGCTTCGTCGGTGGGTAGCCCAAGATTGGGATCGACGAAAGTCGGAAACTGCCTGGTCATGATTGATTTCTCTTTTTTAAACGCGCGCACCGCGACGTTGATCGTCATGTCTGGGGCAGCAACACCAGGTCCGCCTTCGGCGAGCACTTGTTGAACGCGCTGCGTGCGACCAGGGCGCAAACCGCCAGCGTTCCAGCCACTACCCCGAGGGACGAAGAGGTGTGCCCGTGAGCCGAAAATCCCGTCGCGAAGGCGACCGCGGCCATTTCCACCTTACGACTGAGTTTGTGATTGCGAGCCATAGCGGTTGCCGCCCTTCCAGTGCGCGTATTCGGAGTGGCCCGGTTCTCAATGCCGCGCCACCGACCTTGGATATCAGTACTCAGTCACCGGCGCATGCACGGGAGCAATCGATTGGTGCGGCGTCTGCGTGCGCTGGGCGGCCTTGTGCACCATCGTGTAGGCGTAGTCAACGCCCATGCCGTACGCGCCCGAGTGCTCCTTGGCCACGGCCATGACCTCGTCGTACGTTTCGCGGTTCTTCCAGTCGCGTTGCCACTCCAGCATGACCTGCTGCCACGTCACCGGCACCACGCCGGCCTGGATCATGCGCTGCATCGCGTAGTCGTGTGCTTCCTTCGTCGTGCCGCCAGAAGCGTCGGCCACCATGTAAATCTCGTAGTCGCCTTCGAGCATCGCGCTCAGGGCGAACGTGGTATTGCAGACCTCGGTCCACAGACCAGCGACGATAATCTTCTTGCTGCCGTTGGCGGCCAGCGCGTCGCGCACCTTCTGGTCGTCCCACGAGTTCATCGAGCTGCGCTCCAGCGTTTGCTTGCCTGGGAACACGTCGAGCAGTTCGGGGTAGGTGTAGCCAGAGAACGAATCGCTTTCCACCGTGGTGATAGTGGTCGGCACGTCGAAGATTTTTGCTGCCTTGGCCAGGCCCACGACGTTGTTCTTCATGGTCTGGCGGTCCATCGACTGCACGCCGAAGGCCATCTGGGGCTGATGGTCGATGATGATGAGCTGGCTGTTGCGCGGGGTCAGGACTTGCAGTTTGGCGTTCGACATGATGTTCTCCGGTATATAAAAGGGTAATTCAATAAGTTTGAGGTTTTGCCGGACCGCGCATCCGGCGCTCTGATTGGCTTGCTGGTTCTTTTTTCGCCGTCCATGTGCAGCACTATAGCGACCGTCACCCCGGAGGAAATGACGTATCGCTGTCATAGTCATTCAAAATTACTGAATATCCGTCAAACCATCGAGAACCCGCCCGGCCCGGCCAGTGGCGGCCCGGAACCAGCTATCAACGCTCCTCCCGGCCACTTTGATTCGCCCGATGGGCTCGCCCGACTGCGACAGCGGCTTCGCGTAGGCAATGCCCTCTTCCCTATCCTGGATTCGCATCACGGGTTCGACGAATGCGGGAACGAGATGTTCGACCGGCCGAGACCTTTACCGAACTCGGCCAAGACTGACCTTCATCGACGGCTACGCCGGCGAAACCGCGGCGCCTGCCAGGCACGGCCCTCCAGTCCTTACCAAAGGCCCCGGCCGCTACGCCGGCAAAACAGCGGCGCGTGCCAAGAACGCCCCGCCCTAGGCTAGGGAAACCCTCTAGTCCATTCCAACGATTCACCATCAGCCCCCGCTCTCTACCCTGTCCTCACCGACACACGCCCCGCGTGCCTGGTCCCCGACAGTGCGCCGTAGAGCCCATCAAGACGGTCCTACTGCCGCCATCGGGAAAATGCCGACGGCTTCCGTACCGGCGCGGGCGCCGCCGGGCAATCCCTTACAAGGAGCGAGACTTCAATGACATCCCCAACAAAACACCTGTTGCGCGGCAGCGTGCTGATCACCAGCATGGCACTGGCCGCGGCATCGTGGGCAGCGGCCACCCCGGAAGAACTCAAGCAGCTTGACAGCACCCTTACCCCCATGGGCGCGGAGCGTGCCGGCAGCAAGGACGGCGACATCCCGGCCTGGTCGGGCAAGTGGCAGGGCACTCCGCCTCACGTCAAATACCAGCGTGGCGACCGCTATCCCGATCCGTATGCCGACGAGAAGCCGCTGTTCGTCATCACCGCGCAAAACATGGCGCAGTATGCCGAGCGCCTGAGCGAAGGCGAGAAGGCGCTGTTCAAGAAGTACCCCGAGACCTTCAAGATGCCGGTGTACCCCAGCCATCGCGACTTTCGCTACGAGGACGCCGCGTACAAGGACATCCGCACCTACGCGACTACCGTCAGCATGACGCCCGATGCGAATGGCCTGAAGGATGCCGGACCGCAGGTGCCGTACCCGATTCCGAAGACGGCCATGGAACTGCTGTGGAACCAGCGATTCTCCGCGGCCATCGGCACCGAGAAGGCCCAGTACGACCAGGCCGTGGTCTATCCGAACGGATCGATCGCATGGGGCCGGGTCTCGTACAGCATTTTTTCACCGCGCAACAACGGCAAATTTGACCCGAAGAACCCCCTCAACGAACGCACCTTCTTCCGCACGGCAACCGATCTGCCCTTGCGTGACCGCGGCCAGGTGATCGTGGGGTACACCGTCTGGGACCAGGAAGGTTCGGACACCAACCGCACGTGGATCTACAACCCGGGCACACGCCGGGTACGCCAGGCGCCGGAGTTCGGCTTTGACCAGCCCCAGGGCCCCGGCGGCTTCCGCACGGTGGATGACGACCGCCTGTTCAACGGATCGGGCGAACGCTACAACTGGAAGATCGTCGGCAAGAAGGAGATCTACGTCCCGTACCACAGCTACAAGCTGATGAGCGCTTCGGTCAAGTACAAGGACCTGCTGACGAATGGCCACGCCAACCCGGACGTCATGCGCTACGAGCTGCATCGCGTATGGGTCCTGGAGGCAACGCTGAAGCCGGGCTTCCGCCACCAGTATGCGAAGCGTGTGCTGTATCTCGACGAAGACACCTGGCAGTCGGTGGCCGCCGACAATTACGATGGCCGCGGCCAGTTGTGGCGCACCAACCTGCAGGCGCTGGTCTACGCCTATGATGCGCGCCGCTTCTCTGCCGCCACGGTGTTCTACCACGACCTGATCTCCGGCGCCTACCTGGCCGACCGCCTGACCAACGAGGGCCCGATGGCAAAGCTCAACAGCAGCCCGGAATTCAGCGAGGCGCTCTTCTCGCCGGACGCAGCGCGCGGATCGGGCACCTGATCGCGGCACACCGCCGGGCCGGGCGGACCCTTCGCCCGGCCGTTCTTCCCACACCCGCCCTTGCCGCACGGCAAGGGCTTTTTTGCTGAAGCCTCACACCGCCGGTCCGCGTCATCGTGACCGCGGGCCGTCGCCGCGCGCGCAGGCAGCGCACCAGCCCACAGCCGACCTTCCGCTCCGCGTGCGGCGTGCGGCGTGCGGTGGCCATCGATACTCGCTTTGTATCATTGCAAACCCCATCGGTGTTGGACGAAGCCCCGGCGCAGAGGTCAGCGTCCCGGTGACCCCGGAGGCACCAGAAAATACCCCGCCCCTCTATCCAACCTACTGAGATCAAGCATGAGCAAGCCTTGCATCATTTCTGTCGCGATCACGGGATCACTGCCGCGCAAGAAAGACAATCCGGCTGTGCCGATCACAGTGAACGAGCAGGTGGAATCGACCCAGGCGGCATTCGAAGCCGGCGCGACCCTGGTTCATCTCCACGTACGCAACGATGACGAAACCCCTACGTCAAATCCAGATCGTTTCGCACTGGTGCTGGAAGGCATTCGCAAGCACGCGCCGGGCATGATCACGCAGGTGTCCACCGGTGGCCGCTCACGGCCGGCAATGAGATGACGATGGCTCGCTGGTCTCTCAAACTCGGGGGCACTGCCGCACCGGGCTAGAGGACAATGTGCGCATGGACAAGAACAGGCTCGCCCCGTCCAATGCCGCGCTCGTGCGCCAGGTTGCCGAGCTTTGCGAGCGTATGCCCGCCCTGTCGCGACCGCGGCCCAGGCTCGCGAAATCCTGAGCCTGAGCTGAACGGCATTCCCTCAACGTCTGCGCAGACTATGCCCCGCCGCGCGTCGATACGCGGCGGGACTCGTAAGGTTCCGTCAGACAGGAGGACGGGTTCCAGCGTGCGCTTCAGAACATCAGCGGCCGCTGCGCGGCATCGAGTCCGCCGTCGATGAACACCACGTTGCCGTGCAGGTAGGCAGCATCCGGCCCGCACAGGAAGGCAATCAGCGCGGCCACCTCTTCGGGCCGGGCGCGGCGGCCCAGCGGCGGCACGAAGTCGCGGATGGCGTCGCCGTAGCGCGGATCGTTCAGCCCCGCCTGCAACAGCGGCGTTTCCACCGCGCCCGGCGCAACCACATTGAGGCGCACCCCCGCCCGGCCCCACCCCGCGGCGCGTTGCCGCGCGGCGGCCGTGACCGCATGCTTGGAGCTCGCGTAGGCGATGAAGCCGGCCTGGTCGCGCGTGGCTTCGGCCTGCGCGGCGGCTGCCACCATGGCCAGCACGCCGGCCTCGTCGCCGGCAAGATAGGCATCGCGCAGCGGACTGCCCTCCCACGATTGCAGCGTGGCCGAATTCGACGACACCACCACCGCGCCCGGGTCCGAGCCCTGGCATAGCGCCTCGAACAAACCGTCGAGCAAGGCCACCACGCCGAAGTAGTTGACCGACGCCACCAGCGTGGCGGGGTCGACATGCGGGCCCAGCCCGGCGCAGCACACCAACTGGTCGATGCGGCCGCCCGCGCACGACAGCACGGCATCGATGGCGCCAGCGCGCCCCTGCCCGGTGGACAGGTCGGCAAGGATGTCCGCGTCGCGCAGGTCCACGCCGATCACCCGGCAGCCGTCGGCCAGCATGCGCTGGCGCACCGCCGCGCCCATGCCGGACGCGGCGCCGGTAACCACCACGGTCCTCATGGTCAACCCTCGAACACGTGCCGCAGCACCGGCTGCTCGATGTTGGCCAGGTTCATCTCGACCACGCGCCGCGCCACGCTGGACGCGCGCACCTGTTCCACGTCCGTGTAGAACTGCTGGTACCAGTCCCGCATCTGGTACATCGGCCCGTCGCCTTCGCACAGCAACGGGTTGTCGATGCGGATCTTGCGGTCCCAGATCGCCACGTCCTCGTAGAACGCAGCGCGCGCCTGCTCCACATACGCTTGCGCCATGGCGCGGTTCTGTTCCTCGGACAGCCCCGGGATCTTCTTCACCAGCACGCCATAGCGCAGCACGAAACTGTTCAGGTCGATCGGCACATGGCAGTTGAGCAGGATCGAGTGGATCTGCTGGTCGCCCATCTGGCCCGTCATCTCGGTGATGTGGTAAGCCGGCCCGAAATACGTGGACAGCGCGGTAAGCCGCGCATCGCCGGACAGGCGCGCGCTGCGCCCGATCATCAGCTGCGTGGCCTTGTGGTCTTCGAACAGGTTGGCGAAGTAGTCGACGGGCGAGCCATGTACCACGCCAAAATGCGCCATGTCGGAGATGTTGTCGACCAGCTCGCGGCAGTTGGTGCCAATCACCATCTCGTCGATGGCCCAGTCCGACCACTCCGGCGAATAGCAGGCGTCGATGCGCGGGATGGCCACTTCCGGCGGCGCCGGGCGGCCCTCCGGATCGTTCCAGATGAACAGCAACTTGTTCTGCTCGCAAGTCTCCCAGGCGCCGACGCGCGCCTTGGGCGGCACACGCTTGCAGTAGGGGATGGACTTGCAGCCGCCGTCGCCGCCCCACTGCCAGCCGTGGAACGGGCACACCAGGTTGTCGCCCTGCACGGTGCCGGTGCTGAGGTCGGCGCCCATGTGCGGGCAGTGGCCGTCGATCACGCGGATGGCGCCGGTCGAGTCGGCGAACGCGGCCAGGCGGCGGCCGAAGATGTCCAGCGTGTGCGGCTTTCCGTCGCGGTAGGCGTCGGCAAGCCCGAGGCAGTGCCAGCCGCGCGCGTAGCGCTCCGCGGGCGGGCGTGATTCGATCTTGTAGCCGCTGATGCCGTTCGTGCTCATGGTGTCTCCTTGATATCCCGTGGGAACTTCAAGATAAGAGCGTCCGGGCGGCGGCTCATCGTCCCATCGGACTACTGCATTGCGACCATCCGCGCCAGCGCCGGGTCGTTGCCGGGACCATGCACGCAGCTGACACCGGCGGGGTCGTAGATACGGGCCACGCAGCCATTGCAGCTGTCGCAGGCCGAGCGCTGCACCGTGCCGCGATGCCAGTTGGCCACCAGCGCGGGATCATGGATCAGCGCACGTGCCAGCGCGATGCCGTCGAAGCCCTCTTCCATGATCTGCGCCACATTGCCGATCGACTTGACGCCGCCAACGTATGCGAGCGGCATGCGCACCGCCTGCCTCACCACGCGCGATGCTTCAAGGAAATACAGTTCGCGGAAGGCCAGGTCGCGCGGCGTGCGCTTCTCAAGCATGGTGATGCCGAGGCGGGCCAGCGCGGTGGGCGCCGCGGCCTTCATCTGCGCCGTCGGCATCGGGCTGCCGAACAGCGCCCACGGGCTTTCCACGTTGCGCCCGCCACTGAGCGTCAGCAGATCGGCCCCCTCCGCCTCGAGGATGCGCGCGGTCGCGGCGGAGTCCCCGGGCTGGTTGCCACCCGGCACGAAGTCGCTGACGCTGAGCTTGCAGCACACCGCCAGGCCGGCACCGACGGCATCCTTCACCAGCCGCAGCACCGCCGCAGGGAAGCGTGTCCTGTTCTCCACGCTGCCGCCGAACGGATCGCGCCGCCGGTTGCTCAGCGGCGACAGGAACTGGTTGAGCAGGTAGCCATGTCCCATGTGGATCTCGACCGCATCGAAACCGGCCTCGCGCGCCAGCCGCGCCGCCTCGGCGAACTGACAGGCGACCCGCGCCATGTCGGCCTCGCGCATGGCGCGCTGGAAATACACGCCGTGCATCATGCCGAAGGCATTGAGGCCGGACGATGCGCTGCCCGGCGCGCGGCTGCCGCCGTGGCGCATGGTCGTGAAGGAGCCCGCGTGGGTGATCTGCAGGCAGGCCGCCGCGCCTTCGCGATGCACGGCGTCGGTCAGCACGCGCAGGTGCGGCACTTGCTCCGCGCGCATGCTGATCTGGTGCGGGAAAGTCAGCCCGTCGTCGGCCACGGCCGCGTAGGCTACCGTGGTCATGCCCACGCCGCCCGCGGCAAGATCGCGGTGATGCCGGACCAGCGCCTGCGTGGGCAGGCCGTGTGGCGTCATGCCTTCGTTCGCGCCCGCCTTGATGAAGCGGTTGCGCAGCGTGAGCGGGCCGATGCGCAGCGGCGTGAAGGCCGCTGCGGCGGATGCCTGGGTATCGCGCATCTTGTCTCTCCGGTGTCGGTTTCGTGGCTCAGGTCGCGTCCGATTTCAGCGCGTGCGCCGGCGCTGCTGTCTGGCCGCTTGCGGCCACCGCGGCAGTGCTGGCCGCGGCGCGCGCACGCTCCTCGTCCTCCACACCCAGCCACGCCGCCAGCGCCGGCAGCAAGGATACCGCGCCGAACAGGTTCACCAGGAACATGAAGGCCAGCAGGATGCCCATGTCGGCCTGGAACTTGAGCGCGGCAAAGGCCCAGGTGCCCACGCCGATGCACATTGTCAGCGCGGTGAACAGCGCCGCCGAGCCGCGCTGGCGCATGGCCTCGGCGAAGGCCTGCGGCAAGGACTGCCCTTCTTCGCGGATCTGGTGCTGGATGCGCTCGTACAGGTAGATGCCATAGTCGACGCCCACGCCCACGCCCAGCGTGATGACTGGCAAGGTCGAAACCTTCAGGCCGATGCCGAGCCGCGCCATCAGCGCATTGCACAGCACCGACACCAGGGTCAGCGGCACGATGATGCACAGCACCGCGCGCCAGGAGCGGAACGTCAGCAGGCACAGCAGCGTGATCGCGCCGAAGATCGCCAGCAGCATCGCCACCTCGGCCTCTTCCACCGCTTCGTTGGTGGCCGCCATCACGCCGATATTGCCGCCGGCCAGGCGGAACGCCACGTTGGGCGTCTTGTCGGTGGCGTTGAAGCGGCGGATCTCCCGGATGATGTGCGCAATCGTCGCGCCTTCATGGTTGGCGGTGTAAATCAGCACCTGGATGGCCTGGCAGTTGGACGTGTTCATGCCGTTGTCCGGGTCATAGGCCTTGGCGCCCTGGCTCAGGCCGTCGCTGCTGCGCGGCAGCGCTTCCCAGCGCGGATTGCCCTCGTTGTAGGCGCCGATCACCACCTTGGCCAGCGACGACACGCTGATCACCGACTGCACGCCGGACACGCCGCGCATATGCATCTCGAAGCGTTCCACCGCGCTCATCACCGGGTAGTGCAGGCAGCCGTCGTCGAAGCCGGTCGGCTCCACCACCACGGTCAACGCATCCGAGCCGATGTTGTACTGGCTCACGATATTCGCGCTGTCGCGGTTATAGCGGGAATCCGCACGCAGCTCCGGCGCACCGGTGCCGACATCGCCGATCTTCAGGCCGCGCGACTCGATCGCACCGACGGCCAGCAGCGCCAGCGCCGCCACGAACACCCCGAGTGCGGGCGCCGGACGCGCCAGTGCGCCGAACCTGCGCCACAGCCCGCCGCCGGCCTGGGCACGCTGCACCTGCGCGCGTGCCAGCGCCGACGGCTCCAGCCGCGTGTACGACAGCAGGATCGGCAGGAACACCTTGTTGGTCACGATCATCAGCAGCACGCCCAGGCAGGCGGTGATGCCGAGCTCGCGCACGATATCGATCTCGATGCGCATGATGACCATGAAGCCCAGCGCATTGGTCAGCAACGCCACCGTGCCTGGAATGAACAGCTTGCGGAAGGCCGCGCCGGCGCTATCCAGTGCAGAGAGCCCCTGCACCACCTCCTGCTTCCAGGCGTTGGTCATCTGCACCGCATGCGAGACCCCGATCGAGAAGATCAGGAACGGCACCAGGATCGACATCGGATCGATGCCGTAGCCCAGCAGCGGCAGCAGGCCCAACAGCCAGCACACCGGCAGCAGCGCCACCGCCAATGCCAGCACCGTGATGCGCAGCGAACGCGTGTACAGCCACAGCAGCAGCGCCGTGACGGCAAAGGCCAGTGCGAAGAAGCCCATCACGCCCGCGATCCCGTCCTCGACATCGCCCACCAGCTTGGCGAAGCCGACCACGTTGACTTCGACATCGGTGCCGCTGAACTGCGCGCGGATCTTCTCGAGCTGGCGCGCCACCGAGCCGTAGTCGATGGTCTTGCCGGTGGCCGGGTCGGTCTCGCGCAGCTCCGCGCGGATCAGCGCGGACTTCAGGTCGTTGCTGACCAGCCGGCCGATCTGGCCGGAACGCGCCACATTGCGGCGGACCTTGTCGAGTTCGTCCGGCGCACCGGAGAAACGCCCCGGCACCACTACGTCGCCGCGAAAGCCCGCTTCGGTCACCTCGGTGTAGCGCACGTTCGGCGTGAACAGCGAGAACACGCGCGAGCGGTCCACGCCGGGGATGAAGAACACTTCATCGGTGGCGTGGCGCAGCTTGTCCATGAAGGCGGCGTTGTAGATATCGCCGTCGCCCTTCCAGCGCAGGCTCACCAGCACGGTATTGGCACCGGAGAAGGTGCTCGCGTACTTGGTGAACACCTGCATGTACGGGTGCTGCAGCGGGATCATCTTGTTGAAGCCGGGATCGAGCCGCAGGCGCGTGGCGGAGAAGCCAAGCGCCACGGTCACGGCCAGGCATAGCAACATCAGCAGGCGGCGCTGGCGCAACAGCACGCTGGCGCAGGCGTCGACAAAGCGGCCCAGGCGGCCGGGGGAATGGGGGCGGGTCATGATCGTTCTCGCGTCCGGTCGGGCGGGTTCAGTGATTGGCGGCGAGCGTGGCGCCGGCCAGGCCGCCATTGCCGCCGAGTGCCAGCGTGTCCTTGCCGGTCGGGACCAGCGCGGCCAGGGTCTGCGGGCTGCCGGCCGGCAGCGCCGCGAAGTGGCGCCCGCCATCGGCGGACATCACCAGCATGCCGCCCTGCCCGGCCAGTACGATGCGGCCATCGGCCAGTTCGGCGCCACCGAAGAACGAAGTCCTGAGGCCGGTTTCCGCGGCCTGCCAGCTGGTGCCGAAGTCCTCGCTGCGCAGCGCGTTGCCGCGCATGCCGAAGGCCAGCCAGGTACCGTCGCGCAGCGGCAGCACGCCGTACAGCGACCCGTCGTAGGGGGTCTTGAGCGGCTCCCAGTGGCTGCCGCCATCGGTCGAGCGCAACACCAGGCCGGCTTCGCCGACCAGCATCAGGCGCCCCTGCCGGTCGGCGGCGATGGCGTTGAGGTGGCGGTCCTGCATAACCTTGTCGGCGGCGGCTTCCCAATGCCTGCCCTGGTCGTGCGAGACCAGGAACCGGCCGAAGCTGCCCACTGCGAACCATGGGCCGCTGGCCTGTGCCAGTGCGCCAAGCAGCGGGTCGGACGATTGTTCGTCGAAGGCGACTTGCTGCCAGTGCGCGCCACCGTCTTCGGTGCGCAGGATCAGGCCGCTGTGGCCGACCGCGATGCCCTGGCGGCCGTCGGCAAAGGCGACTTGCGTCAGCGTGGCGCCTTGCGGCTTGTCCACCGCGGCCTGTCGCCAGTAGCGGCCCTGGTCATCGCTGAGCAGGATGTTGCCGCGCTCGCCGACTGCGACCAGGCGTTCGCCGGCGCGGGCGATGCCGTTGATCTGCAGGCCGTCGGGGCGCAGCGCGGTGGCCGGGAACGGCGGCAGCGGACGCGGCGCGAAGGCCCACACCGCGGTGGCCAGCACGGCCAGCGACATGGCGATGCCGATCAGTCGTTTCATGATGTCTCCTCCGTTTGGAGTGGTGGCAGGCGGCCTCGTGGCGGGCCGTCCGTGCCGGGCGCTGCTTTCGGCAGCGATTTGAAGTTGGAACGCCGCCGCTTTCCCGCCGGTTCTACTTACAGGACGTCGAACAGCGCGGCAGCACCCATGCCGCCGCCAATGCACATCGTCACCACCGCCTGCCGCACGCCGCGGCGCTGGCCCTCGATCAGCGCGTGCGCGGTCATACGGGCGCCCGACATCCCGAACGGGTGCCCGACCGAGATCGCGCCGCCGTTCACGTTCAGCCGCGCATCCGGGATGCCCAGCTTCTGCTGGCAGTACAGCACCTGGGAGGCAAAGGCCTCGTTCAGCTCCCACAGCCCGACGTCCGCCACCGTCATGCCGTAGCGCGCCAGCAGCTTCGGCACCGCGAACACGGGGCCGATGCCCATTTCGTCCGGCGCACAGCCGGCCACCGCCATGCCGCGATAGCGGCCCAGCGGACGCAGGCCGCGGCGGCGCGCTTCGTCGGCGCTCATCAGCAGCACCGCGGCGGCGCCGTCGGACAACTGCGAGGCATTGCCCGCGGTGATGTGCTCGCCCTCGGCCACCGCCTGCCCGCCGCTCCAGACCGGCTTGAGGGCCGCCAGGCTGGCCGCCGTGGTATCGGGCCGGTTGCATTCGTCCTGTGCCAGCGTCACGCTCTCGTGGCCGGTCTGTGCCCCGGTCTTGTCGAACAGCGCGCGGCGCGTTTCCAGCGGCACGATCTCGTCGTCGAACGCGCCGCGCCGCTGCGCCTCGGCCGTGCGCTGCTGGCTGCGCCAGGCGTAGGCGTCCTGCTCGGCACGGCTGATGCCGTAGCGGCGCGCCACCACCTCGGCGGTCTCGATCATGGCCATATACGCGGCCGGCTGCCGCGCCAGCACCGCTTCGGACTGGGCGCGGAAACTGTTCTTGTGCTTGTTCTGCGTCAGCGAGATCGATTCCGCGCCGCCGGCGACGATGATGTCGGCCTCGCCGCACTGGATCGCACGAGCACCTGCGGCGATCGTCATCAGGCCCGAGCCGCACATGCGGTCCATGGTCATGCCCGGCACGCTGTCGGGCAGACCTGCCGCGACCGCGCACAGGCGGCCCAGGTTGTAGCCCTGCGTGCCCTGCTGCGCGGCGGCGCCGATCAGCACGTCGTCGATCTCGGCCGGGTCCACGCCTGCGCGCTCCACCACAGCGCGCACCACGTGCCCGCCCAGCAACGGCGTTTCGGTATCGTTGAACGCGCCGCGGAAGGCCTTGCCGATGGGGGTGCGCGCGACGGCGACAATGACTGCTTCATTCATGTTCGATTCCCTCTGGTCAGAAGTAGTAGCGGCTGATCGTCTCGGCCACGCAGGCGGGCTTGGCCTCGCCTTCGATCTCCACCGTCATGCGCACCACCGATTGCACGCCGCCCGGCAGGGTCTCGGCCCGCACCAGTTCGCCCACGCCGCGCACGCGCGCGCCGACGCGCACTGCCGCCGGGAAGCGGACCTTGTCGCAGCCGTAGTTGACGCCGAACTTCATGCCTTCGACGGTGACCAGTTCCGGCAGGAACTGGTTGACCAGGGCCAGCGTCAGGTAGCCGTGGGCAATGCAGCCGCCGTAGGGGCCTTGCGCGGCGCGCTCCGGGTCGACATGGAGCCACTGGTGGTCGCCGGTGGCATCGGCGAACTGGTTGACCTGGTCCTGGGTGATGCGGGTCCAGGCGCTCTCGCCGAGGCGCTGGCCGACGGCGGCGTGGATGTCCGCGGCGGAGCGAAAGATTGTTGGCATTGCTGTTTCCTCAAGCCCTCTGACTACTCACCGGCAACACCTCCCCGGTCATGTACGACGCATACTCACTAGCCAGAAACACCATCACATTGGCCACCTCCCACACTTCCGCCGCGCGCCCGAACGCCTCGCGCTCGCTCAGTTGACGCAGCAAATCTGCCGGCGCCGACTTCTTCAGGAAGTCGTGCAGCGCGATGCTGGGCGCCACCGCATTGATGCGCACGCCAAACTCGGCGGCCTCCATCGCGCTGCAGCGCGTCAGCGCCATCACGCCGGCCTTGGCCGCGGCGTAGTGCGACTGCTCCTTCTGCGCACGCCAGCCGAGCACCGAAGCGTTGTTGACGATGGCCCCGCGCCGGCGCGCCTGCATGTGCGGCAACATCGCGCGCGTCATGCGGAAGGTGCCGGTGAGGGAAATATCGATGACGCGCGACCACTCGGCATCGTCCATATCAACTAGGCGCCGCGAGCCGCCCAGCCCGGCGTTGTTGATCAGCACGTCGGTGCCGCCAAGCGCCTCTTCCGCGGCAGCCACAAGTGCGCGCACCTGCGCTTCGTCCGAGACATCGCAGAGCTGGCCGTAGACTGCCTGCAGTCCCGTTTCCTCGCGCAGCCGCGCTACCGCTTCGTCCAGTCGTTTGGGATGGACGTCGGAGATCATCAGCGCGCGGCACCCCTCTTCCGCACAGCGGCGCGCGGCGGCAAAGCCGATGCCGGCGCCCGCCGCCGCGGTGATCAGGACGCTCTTGCCCGCGAGCAATTGGTGGCCGGGCACATAGGCCGGCGCGGCCGGTGCTTCGTAGTTCTGTGTCATGACTGCCCTCTGGCTTCGCGCGGCATGCCGAGGCCGCGTTCGGCGATGATGTTGAGCTGGATTTCGTTGGTGCCGGCGTAGATGGTGTCGGCGCGCGAGAACAGCGCCATCTGCTGCAGGCGCGTGCGGCGCGCGTCGCTGGCATCCAGCACATTGGCCAGCGGGCCCAGCACGTCCAGCGCAAGCTGGCCCAGGTCGCGGTGCCAGTTGGACCAGTAGTACTTGTAGATCAGCGCCTCGCGCTGCAACGCGGTGCCACCGTCCTGGCCGGCCTGCGCCGCGCCAGCCAGCATGCGCAGCGCGTTGGCGCGCATCACGCGCAGTCCGGCCCAGGCGCGCGCGATGCGCTGGCGCACCAGTGCGTCGCGGCTGCTGCCGTTGTCGCGCGCGGTCTGCGCCACCCACTCCAGCTCATGCGTGAACTGCATCTGCTGGCCCAGCGTGGAAATGCCGCGTTCGAAGCCCAGCAGCGCCATGGCGATGCGCCACCCGTCGCCGGGCTCGCCCAGCACGTCGGCGCCCGCGGCGCGCGCGCCGTCGAAGAACACCTCGTTGAACTCGGCGCCACCGCCCATCTGCCGGATCGGGCGGATCTCGATGCCGGGCTGGTCCAGCGGCAGCATCAGGAAGACCAGCCCCTTGCTGCCGCGCGAGCCAGGCTCGCAGCGCGCCAGCACGAAGATCCAGTCCGAATCGTGTGCGAGGGACGTCCACACCTTCTGGCCGCTGACCAGCCAGTCGCCGCTGGCGGCATCGCGTACCGCGCGCGTGCGCACATTGGCCAGGTCCGAGCCCGCGCCGGGTTCCGAATAGCCCTGGCACCAGAACGTGGTGCCGTTGCGGATGCCGGGCAGCAGGCGCGCCTTCTGGTCCTCGGTGCCGAAGGCGATCAGCGTCGGACCGATCAGGCCCTCGCCGATATGGCCCATGCGGCCCGGGCCGCCGGCGCGCGCGTATTCCTCGTGGAAGATCACCTGCTGCATCACCGGCAGATCACGTCCGCCATGCGCGCGCGGCCACCCCAGGCCGGTCCAGCCGCCTTCGGCCAGGCGCCGTTCCCACGCCTTGCGCAGCTCGGGGAAGGCATCTTCATCGCCGGGACCGCCGCGGTGTTTCAGGCAGGCGAATTCACCGGCCAGGTTGGTGGCCATCCATTGGGCCACCTCGGCGCGGAATGCCGACTCTTCATGCGAGGTCATGCTGTCCTCCAGTCTTGCGAGCCGCTATCGGCGTATCGACGAAATCGGCCAGGTAGGCGAGCGCGGCACCCGCACCGCCCAGCCAGTGGCTGGCGGCCTGCGCCCGCTTGAAATAGAGCTGGGGGTCGTATTCCCAGGTGAAGCCGACGCCGCCATGCAGCTGGATGGCCTCCTGCGCGCCGAAGCGCAGCGCTTCGTCGGCGGCGACGGCGGCGGCGGCGATTTCAATCCGGGCATCCGCCATGTCAGCGGCTTCCCATGCCTGCGCCGCGCCATACACTGCCGAGCGCGCCGCCTCGACCAGCACCATCATCTGCGCGCAGCGGTGCTTGACCGCCTGGAACGAGGCGATGGCGCGGCCGAACTGGATGCGCTCCGATGCGTAGGCGACGGTCAGGTCCAGGCACTGCTGGGCCGCGCCGAGCTGCTCCGCCGCCAGCATCAGCTTGCCGTGCCACCACGCCTGCGCCAGGCCTTGCGCCGCGGCGTCGCCACGTGCCAGGCAGGCACTTGCCGGTACGGCCAGGCCGTCCAGCCGCATCGAGGCCAGCGGGCGCGTACGGTCGAGCGTGTCGAGCGCGGCCAGTGTGAATCGCGCATCTTCCGCCAGCGCGCCAGGTTCCAGCAGGAACAGCGCGGGTGTGCCGTCTTCAAGCCGGGCCGGCACCAGCAGCCAGTCGGCGCCAGCGGCGTCGGCGACCTGCGCGGCGCCGCCGCCCAGTGCGAATCCGTCCGCGCTTGCCTGCGCAGTGATGGCAACCCCGTCGTAGTGCCATCCGCCGTCGCCCGGCAGCACGGCGGCGGCACGGCACTCGCCAACCGCCAGCCGTTCCAGCCATGGCGCGCTGTGCGCGACGCTGCCCTGCAGCCACGGCGCCGCGACGCAGGCCGTGGACCAGAACGGCACGCAGGCCAGGCGCTGGCCCAGTTGCTCCTGCAGCAGCACCAGCCCGGGCGCGCCCAGGCCAGCACCGCCCACGGCTTCCGGGAGCGCGATGCCGCACCAGCCGAGTTCGCCCGCGATCGCGCGCCACAGCGCGTCGTCGTGTGCCGGCCCGGCCTCGGTCACGCGCCGCACCGCCGCCGAATCGCTATGCGTGGCGAGGTAGTCGCGCGCGCTGTCGCGGACCATCTGCTGTTCGACAGAAATGGAGAAATCCATGGCCGTCGCGCTCAGGTTCCGTAGACCGGCTGGGGCGGCTGCGCCTGCGCCAGCAGTCCGGCCACCGCCGCGCCGACTTCCGCCGGCTGCCAGCGTGCGCCCTTGTCGGCCTTCGGCCCGGTGCGCCAGCCGTCGGCCATGGACACCATGCCGCCGGCCGCCTCGAACATGCGCCCGGTGACCTGCGCCGAGTCCGCACTGCCCAGCCACACCACCAGCGGCGCGACGTTGGCCGGATCGTAGTAGTCGAAGCCGCCCTCCGGCGCCTTCATCATGTCGGCGAAGACCTGCTCGGTCATGCCGGTGCGCGCGGCCGGCGCCAGCGCGTTGGCGGTAATGCCGTAGCGGCCCAGTTCCGCTGCCTGCACCAGCGTCAGCGCGGCAATGCCCGCCTTGGCCGTGGCGTAGTTGGACTGCCCGACCGAACCTTGCAGGCCGGCGCCCGAACTGGTGTTGATAATGCGCGCGTCGACGGCGCGCCCGGCCTTGGCCGCGTCGCGCCACCGTTTGGCCAGCAGGTTGGCCAGGCAGAAGTGGCCGCGCAGGTGGACGCGCATCACATCGTCCCAGTCGGCCTCGGTGAGGCTGAGGAACATGCGGTCGCGACAGATGCCGGCGTTGTTGACCAGCACGTGTACCTCGCCGAAGGCTTCGACCGCGGCATCGACGATGCGCTGCGCGGTGGCCAGTTGCGTGATGTCGTCATCGCTGGCCAGCGCGGTGCCGCCGGCCGCGCGGACTTCCGCGCAGACCGCCTCGGCCGCTTCGCGCCGGATGTCGTTGACGACGACATTGGCGCCCTCGGCGCCGAATGCCAGCGCATAGGCACGGCCCAGCCCGCCGCCGGCGCCGGTGATGATGACGGTGCGTCCGTCGCAGATTCCCATGGCGCTCTCCTTACAGCCGTTCGATGATGGTGACGTTGGCCAGGCCGCCGCCTTCGCACATGGTCTGCAGGCCATAGCGGCCACCGGTGCGTTCCAGTTCGTGCAGCAGCGTGGTCATCAGGCGCGCGCCGGTGGCGCCGAGCGGGTGGCCCAGCGCGATGGCGCCGCCGTTGGGGTTGGTGCGCTCGGGCGCGTAGCCGGTCTCGGCCAGCCACGCCATCGCCACCGAGGCAAAGGCCTCGTTGATCTCGACCACGTCGATGTCCGACAGGCGCAGGCCGCTGCGTTCCAGCGCGCGCTTCGTCGCCGGAATCGGCGCGGTCAGCATCCACAGCGGGTCGTCGCCCAGCACGCTCATATGCGCGATGCGCGCGCGCGGCGTGAGCTGGTAGCGCTTGAGCGCATCCTCCGAGACGATCAGCAGCGCGGCAGCCGCATCGGCGGTCTGGCTGGACACCGCCGCCGTCAGCGCACTGCCCGGCATCAGCGGTTCCAGCGTGGCCATCTTCGCCAGCGTGGTATCGGGGCGCGGCGTCTCGTCCTTCGTCACGCCTTCGCACGGCACGATCTCGCGCGTGAAGCGGCCGCCTTCGATCGCCGCGGCCGCGCGCTGGTGGCTTTCCAGCGCATAGGCTTCCATGGCCTCGCGCGACAGCTTCCAGTGGTCGGCAATGCGCTGCGCGGCGTGGAACTGCGATACCGGCGCATCGCCGAAGCGCGCCTGCCAGCCCTTGCTGCCCGAGAACGGGTCGGCAAAGCCCAGTGCCTGCCCGGCCAGCATGGCCGACGAGATCGGGATCTGCGTCATGGTCTGCACGCCGCCGGCGATCACCACGTCCTGCGTGCCGCTCATCACCGCCTGCGCAGCAAAATGCACGGCCTGTTGTGAGGAGCCGCACTGGCGGTCCACGGTCACGCCCGGCACGGTCAGCGGCAATCCAGCGGCCAGCCATGCGCTGCGCGCGATATTGCCAGCCAACGGCCCGATGGTGTCGACGCAGCCGAACACCACGTCGTCGTAATCCTCTGCCGGAATGCCGTTGCGGCGCACCAGCTCGGCCAGCACGAAGCCGCCCAGGTCGGCCCCGTGCATGTGCGACAGTCCGCCCTTGCGGCGCCCGGTGGGCGTGCGCAGGGCATCAACGATATAGGCGTCTTTCATGTTCATTGCTCTCTTTGGATTCAGGCGAAGGTCGCTCCGGCGCCGATGTCGTATGCGCCATCCAGGATGTGCGCGCCCACGCGTGCCTTGTGGAAAGCGCGGTCGCCCCAGCTTCCCGCCAGCGCCCAGGCCCGCTTGGTGAAGATCTGCAGGTCCAGTTCCCAGGTGTAGCCCATCGCGCCATGCACCTGGATAGCCTGGCGCGCCGCGGTCCACGCACAGCGCGCAGCCGCTACGCGGGCATGTGAAACGTGCAAGCCCGCATCGGGCAGGCCATGCGCGAGCGCGGCCGCGGCGCGCAGCAGCACCGGCTTGGCGAACTCAAGCTGGATCGCCACGTCGGCCAGCAAATGCTTGACTGCCTGGTAGCCGCCGATGGCTTTGCCGAACTGCTTGCGCTGCGCGCTGTAGTCGATCGCCAGGTCGAGCATGCGCTGCGTCAGCCCCAGCTGCTGCGCGGCCACGCCGAGCGCACCGCGGTTCAGCGCCATGTCCCACAGGCCGGTGCCGGCGGGGATCAGTTCCGTCTCCGCGGTCGGCGTCCACGCCAGCTCGAACAGCCGGCGCGAAGGATCGAGCGCGGTACGCGCCGTCAGCGTGACCTGGTCCTGCCGCAGCAGGTGGACAGCGCCTTCGTGAGCGCACAGGATGGCGTCGGCGACATGGGCGTCGGCCACCAGCCGCTCCTGCGGATGCGCGACCGCCACGCGGGCATCGCCCGAGGCAATGCGCTCAAGCAACGTCGCGCAGCGCTCGCGCGCCGACGCATGTGGAGCGACGGCCAGGGCATCGCGCAGCAGCCCGGCCGCCACCAGCGCGGTGTCGAGCAAGGGCTCGGGCAGTGCGAAATAGCCGCATGCCTGCGCCAGCGGCGCCCACTCCACCTCTCCCAGCGCCAGTCCACCCTGCTCCTGCGGCACCATCAGGCCGGCCAGTCCCTGGTCGGCAAGCTGGCGCCACAGCGCATCGGAGCGGCCCGTGTCGGTGTTCCAGAGTTCGCGCGTCAGTTCCGGCGTCATCTCTGTCATCAGGAAGCGCCGGATCGCCTCGGCGAACTGTTCCTGGTCTTCAGTCAGTGTGAAATCCATCGTGTTTCCCCCGGGTGCCCTGATGCTTCGCTATGCGCGCGGCATGCCGAGCAGGCGCTCGGCGACGATATTGCGCTGGATCTCGTTGGTGCCTGCATAGATCGGCCCGGCCTGCGAGAACAGGAACCCGTCCAGCCAGTGCCCGAGCGAACCAGGCGGCTGGCCAGCGGGCGCGACTTCCGCCGCCTGCCCGAGGATGGCCAGCGCGGTGTCGTGCATATGGATGTCCAGTTCGGACCAGAACACCTTGTTCGTGCTCGACTCCGCGCCGATATGGCCGCCGCGCACCAGCCGGCTGGCGGTGGCGTAGGTGGACAGCGTGTAGGCCTCGGCGTCCATCCATGCGCGCAACACCGCGTCGCGCAGCGAGGGGTCGCGGTCCGCCGCCTCGCGGTTGGCCTGGTACAGCTTGACCAGCGCACGCGCGGTTTCCTGGAAGCGCGCAGGCGAACGCAGCATCAGGCCGCGCTCGAATCCGGCCGTCGCCATCGCCACCTGCCAGCCCGCACCTTCGGCGGCCAGGCGGTTCTCCACCGGCACGCGCACGTCGTCGAAGAAGATCTCGGCAAAGCCGGTCTGCCCGTTGAGCTGGCGGATCGGGCGCACGGTGATGCCCGGCGTATTCAGCGGCACCAGCACGAAGGTGAGCCCGTGGTGGCGCGTCGAGGTCGGATCGGTGCGGAACAGCCCGAACAGCCAGTCCGCCCACACCGCGCGCGTCGACCAGATCTTCTGGCCGTTGATCACATAGTCATCGCCATCGCGGATCGCGCTGCAGCGGATCGCGGCCATGTCGGAGCCGGCGTTCGGCTCGGACCAGCCCTGCGCCCAGATATGCTCGCCCGAGGCCATGCGCGGCAGGAAGCGCGCCTTCTGCGCCTCGGTGCCGAACTCCATCAGCGTGGGCCCGAGCAGGAAGATGCCGTTCTGGTTGACGCGCATCGGCGCGCCGGCGCGCCAGTACTCTTCCTCGAAGATCAGCCACTCGATCAGGTCGCACCCGCGGCCGCCCAGTTCGGCCGGCCACGTGACCATGCTCCAGCGTCCCTGGTTGAGCGTGGCTTCCCACGCGCGGTGCTGGGCAAAGCCCTCCTCGGTATCGAAGCTGGCCAGCGGCGTGCGCGGCACGTGCGCGGCCATCCAGTCGCGCACCTCGGCGCGGAACGTGCGCTGGGCGTCGGTGTATTCAAGCTGCATTGCGCGCCCCTTGTGCAGAACCCGCGAACGCAGCTTCGCGGCCTTCGACGAAGGCGGCGCGTGCCTCGCCGGAGTCCGCGCTCATATAGGCCTGCAGCGTGAAGCCCTGCTCCCAGCGGTACTTGTCCTCGAGGTTGCCGTCTTCCACGCCGTTGAGCGCTTCCTTGGCCAGCTGCAGCATGGCCGGGCTCTTGGCCGCAATCTGGCGGGCCAGGGTCATGGCGGCGTCGCGCAGCCCAGCGCGGGACACCACTCGCTCGACCGCGCCAAGGCGGTAGGCCTCGGCGGCATCGATCATCTCGCCGGTGAAGTACATCGCCCTGACCTTCTGCACGCCGAACATGCGCTGCAGGTGCGCGCCGCCGCCCATCGCTCCACGGTCGATCTCGGGCACGCCAAAGCGCGCGCACTCCGACGCCACGATGATGTCGGCCGCGCCGCAGATGCCGATGCCGCCGCCCAGCACGAAGCCGTGCACGGCCACGATCACTGGCTTGGGATTGCGGTGCACAGCGCGGAAGGTGGCGTAGTTGCCGGCGTTGACGTCAACGATGCGCTCCGGGTGCGCCGACAGCTCCTTGATGTCGACGCCCGCGCAAAAGCCACGGCCTTCGCCGCGCAGCACGATCACGCGCACGGCGGGGTCGGCGCCGAGGCGGTCGATGGCGGCGGCCAGCGCGTGCCAGCCGGCGTTGTCGAGCGCGTTGACGGGCGGATGGTCGATCACCAGTTCGGCAATGCCATCGGCGGTGTCGATACGGAAAGGCCCGGTCTTGTGATTCGTTTGCATGGTTTCCTCTGTCTCTAGATCAGGCCGCTGCAGCCAGTGCGGTCCCCGCCAGCGCCGCAAGCCGTGCCTGCGCCTGCGCGGCAATGCCGGACACGATCTGCTCGCACGATTCGATCGAGCCGATGGCGGCGGCAGCCTGGCCGCTGGGCAGCACGCCCTCGTCCGGGCAGCCCTCCACCATCGCGCGCTGGATCAGCACCGGCGCGTTGGCGGCCATCAGCGTCTGCGCGGCGCTGTAGTCCTGCTCGCGCATGGCGCGCCAGGCGGTGGCCAGCATCTGCGCGCTGCGCATACCGGTGCGCGCCTGCCATTTGCGCGCGGCCGCGAGCGCCAGCCAGGTGCGCCGCAAGGGACCTGCCTTCTCCAGTTCAAGCAGCAAGGGGTTGTCGATCATCCGCTGCGGCAGCCCGTCGATGGCCAGCGACACGCGGATCTGGCCCGGGTCGCGCACCTTGACGTAGCGCTCCAGCGTCTGCGCCGGCACCGGCGACTCGGCCGACATCAGGAAACGCGTGCCCATGGCCACGCCGGCCGCGCCGTATGCCAGCGCCGCGGCCAGCCCGCGGCCGTCGTAGAAACCGCCAGCCGCCACCACGGGGACGCTGACGCTGTCCAGCACCTGTGGCAGCAGCAAGGTCGTCGGCGTGCCGCCGGTATGCCCGCCGCCCTCGCCGCCTTGCACCGTAACCACATCCGCGCCCAGTTCGACCGCCTTGGCCGCGTGCTTCGCTGCGCCGACCGTCGGCATGCAAACGATGCCCGCCGCCTTGAGCCGGCCGACCATCTTCGCGTCCGGCCCACGGCCGTAGCTGACCGCGCGCAGCCGGTGACGGATCGCCATCTCGATGACTTCGTCCGCGTTGGTCTGGAACATGTGGAAGTTGATGCCAAACGGCCGGTCGCTGAGCGCGCGGACCCGCAGGATCTCGCGCTCGACCTCGCCGGGCGGGATCGTTGCGCCGGCCAGGAAGCCGAACGCTCCGGCGTTGGCGCTGGCCGCGACCAGCTTCGCGTCCGCCACCCAGCCCATCGCCGTCTGGACGATGGGATAGCGGCAGCCCAGCAGGTCGCACAGCACGGTGTGCAGGCTCGTGTTACTCATGCCTTGTCCTCGCCGCCGGTGCGTTGCGAGGCCGCCATAGCACGCGCGTCATAGCCGCCGAGCTTGTCGCCGCTGACCAGTTCGTTGTGCGCATGGGCGAAGTGGTGCCAGGCAAACACCGCGTCCATCGCCGTGCGCTTGCCCTGCAGGTCTTCCACATGGTTGATCGCCTGCTTGGTCAGCGTCAGGCCCAGCCGCGGCATCTGCGCGACCTTGGCTGCCATGCCGTAGACCGACTCCTCCAGCGCTTCACGCGGCACCACGCGGTTGACCATGCCCATGCGCTCGGCGCGCTCGGCGCCCATGCGCTCGCCCAGGAACAGGAATTCCTTGGCGATGCGCGGGTGCAGCTCGTATGGATGCGCGAAGTACTCCACGCCGGGAATACCCATGCGCACCACGGGATCGGCGAAGAAGGCATCGTCCGAGGCCACGATCAGGTCGCACACCCAGGCCAGCATCAGCCCGCCGGCAACGCATGCGCCGTGCACCATCGCGATCGTGGGCTTGGGCAGTTCGCGCCAGCGCCGGCACATGCCCAGGTAGACCTCCTGCTCGCGTGCATAAAGGAACTCGCCGCCGGGCTTGTTGACGTGGTCATACCAGAGCGAGGCACGCTCGAACGATTCGTTGATGTCGCGCCCCGGCGTGCCGATGTCGTGCCCGGCCGAGAAATGCTTGCCGGCGCCCCGCAGCACGATCACCTTGACCGCGTCGTCGGCGGCAGCGCGCCGGTAGGCCTCGTCCAGCGCATACGTCATCTTCGAGTTCTGCGCGTTGTGGTACTGCGGCCGGTTCATGGTCACGGTGGCGATGCCGTCCGCGACGCTGTAGAGCACCTCGGCGTTGGGCCCCAGGGCAACGGCTTCGGTGGGTTCGATGGCTGGCGTTGTCATGTCGGTCTCAGGCGCGTCCGGAAGGGTTGCCGCGCACGATCGTGGCGCGCAGGTTGTGCGGATCGAGCAGAGCGATCAGCCGCAGTTCCTCGGCCGTCGGCGGCGCGGTTTGCGGCAAGGCTTCGCCGGCGGCATTGGCCAGCGCAAAGCCGGTGGCCGCCTGCACCTGCTCGAGGCTCACGCCCGGGTGCAGCGAGCGCACGCGGATCGCATGGTCAGGTCCGCCGAAGTCCATCACGCACAGGTCGGTGACGATCACGCGCAGGTCGACGAAGCTGCGCATGCCTTCGATCTGGCGCGCCGGGTTGTAGCCGGCGCTGCAGACCATGTCGACTTCGCCGCCGACGAACGCGCGCGTGCTGTGCCCGGGCACGAAGAAGGAATTGGCGTGGTTGATGCTGTTGCCGGGAAAGCCGCGCGCGCCCAGCAGCTGGGTCTTGGGCTGCGCATGCGTGCCGCCCAGGCACGAGATATTGGCCTGGCCGAAGCGGTCGATCTGGGTCGGCATCACCAGCGCGTGGCGGCGGCCGCCCCACAGGCAGTCGAACACGCGCGAATAGCCCATCCAGCCGCTGGCGCGTACCTTGTAGCCGGGCTCGCGCGGGCCCAGCGGCACCGGCGTCTCGACCAAATAGGCTTCGCCGTCGGTCATCAGCAGGCCCGGGTTGTGCGCAAGCCGCGCCAGGCCGGCGGCGATGCGCGGGCCGGTGCCGATACCGGTGGCCAGCACTTCGCCGTCGTCGGTCCAGGCGCGGGCGGCGGCGGCGATCATCAGCTCCGCGCGGGTGAATTCATAAGTGGCGCTCACGGTCGCTCCTTGGGTTGGCGGGTTCAAACGGCGGTTCAAAGGACGGGCAGCGGCAGGTCATGCACGTGGCCGAGGCCGCCGATGCGCTCCAGGTAGGCCGCCTCGCTGGCGCCCACCACCTCATCGCGATACTTGCGGAAACCGTCGTCGGCCTCGGCACTGGCGCAGTACGCCTTCAGCGCGGGCAGGTCCCAGCCATACGCGGGCGCGCAGGAAGTGGGATGGGCACCGGCGGGCGCGTGCACCACGCCCGTCACCAGCGAGCGTTCGAACGGGTTGTTGCGAGCGTGTGCAAGGTCTACTTCCTCGAGGCGGGGGTGCAGCGTTTCGCAGCTCACGTAGCAGCGCTGCGCAGCGCGCGCGAACCATTCGTCGAAGAACGGATCGGGGCCGTCGATGCGGGTATTGCCAAGCACGTCGCTCTCGTTCACATGCAGCAGCGCGGCGTCGAGCGCGATGGCGGGCATCGCCACCAGCACCTCGCCGTCGGCATAGGGCGAGCGCACCGTTTTCAGCTGCGGGTTCTTCGCCAGCACGTCGGTGCCCAGCGCGGAGCGCGTCGGCAGGAACGGCAGGCGCGCGGCAGCCGCGCGCAGGCCGAGTTGCAGCATGCCTTCATCGAGTTCGGTTACCTCCAGCAGGCCGCGCTCGCGCGCCTGGCGGAAGTAGGGCTCGAGCGGATTCACGTCGAGCGAGACGAAGCCGAATACCAGACGGCGCACCTTGCCGGCCGCGCACAGCATGCCCACTTCGGGGCCGCCGTAGCCGACCACGGTCAGGTCTTTCAGCGGCGAGCGCAGGATCTCGCGCACCAGCGCCATCGGCTTGCGGCGCGGGCCCCAGCCGCCGATACCGATGGTCATGCCATCGTGGAGCTGGCCGACCACGTCGGCCGCGCTCATGGTCTTGTCGATAGTCTTGGTCATGGCGTTGTAGCGGTGTTTGGCGCTCTTTAGCGGTATCCGATGCTGAAGTCGTGTCCCCACAGGCTCACGCGCGTGGCTTCGTAGGCGGCGTGGTGGCCCCAGTCCACCACCAGGCCGCCATGGCCGTATTCGAGGTCGAAGCCCCCGGGGGTCTTCATGTAGAACGAGGTCATGCGGTCGTTGCAGTGCTGGCCCAGCGTGGCGGACAGCTTCACGCCGTGCTGCTGCACGCGATCAAGCGCACGGCCTACCTCGGCCATGTCCGGCACTTCGGCCATCACGTGGATGCAGCCGGCCTCGGAAGGCATCTCGAAGATCGCCAGGCTATGGTGGCGGCCGTTGGCGCAGTGCATGAAATGGATGCGCTTTTCCGGCTCGTTGGGATCGCTGGTAAAGCGCACGCGGAAGATGTCGGACAGGCCGAAACCCATCACGTCACGCAGGAAGGCGTAGGTCTCGTCGAATGCCGGTGCCGGCAGCACGGCATGGCCCGCGCCCATCGGATCGGTGATGAAGCGGGGCACGCCGACCGGCGAGACAAAGCGCAGGAAGTCCGAACGCATGCCCCAGGAGATCTCGTGGCGGTTGCCCGACGGATCGGTGAACCATGCCATGGCCTGCACGCGGCGCTGCGCCACTTCCGCGGCGCTGGCATGCACGACTTCCACGCTGGCCTGGCGCAGCGTCTCGAGCGCGTGCCGGTAGGCCAGCTCGTCGGCCAGTTCCCACCCGGATGCCAGGTAGCGGTCGCGCGCGCCCGGCACCAACAGGTAGCGGTAGTCGCGCTCGTCCATCTTCACGTACAGGGCACCGCCGGGGGCGCCGGAGCAGGTCATGCCGAGCACCTGCTCCGCATACTGCCGCCATTGCCCCAGGTCGGTGGACTCGACCACGATGTAGCCAAGCGCACGGATATCCAACATGCGGGTCTCCTCAGGTTCGTTGCCACTGCTGGCTGATGAGACCTATTCTTCCGTGCACGGCTACCCGGCACATCGTCCAGTGGGACTAGCCGATCCGGTGCCGGATTCAGGCGCTGGCGCGGCGGACGAGGTACCGGCTGGCCGGAACCGCGAGGATCCTGTCGACGTCGATGAGGCGCTGGCGGCCCCCTATCATGGTCTGGACGTTGCGCTGGGGTGGGGCGGCCGCCTCAGGAAGGCCAGTCGCGCAATGCCGGGCGCGCGCTCGCCTGGCGCGGCCGGGAAGCGTGTATCGCCGATCGGCGGGGGTTCCGTGACGAGGCGGACGCATGCAATGCTCCTCGCCTGCCGGGCGCGCGGACGGCAGCGCTCATCCGCCGATCGGCCTGCCGTGGTACCGCGCGGCGGCGTTCAGCCGAGCGTCACGACACTGCTCAGCAGCATGCGCACCAGCGTGGCCTGCCGCGTCACTCCCGTCTTGGAGAAGATCGAGCGCAGGTGGGCACGTGCCGTGTTCTTGCTGGTGCCAAGTGCCTCGGCGGCTTCTTCGAGCGTCATGCCGTCGGCAAGCACCAGTGCCAGCGCGGTTTCGGCGGGCGTGAGGTCGAACAGCTTGCGCACCACCTCGTGCGAGGCGCGCGACTTGCGCTCGGGATCGCGGATAAAGACCGCGCAGGCGGGCCGGTGCCGGTTCTCCTCCGACCATTCGCTCAGCGGAATGGTGCGGATCAGCACGCCTAGCTTGCCGCGCCCCGACGGTCGGGTGATCGACATGGCTTCCGCCAGCGCCGGTTCGGTGCCGTGGTGTCCCAGTTGCGCGCGGCGCAGCAGGTACTGGAACTTGCGGCTTTCCTGAGCGTAGGCAATCTCGAAGGTGTTCCCGTTCAGGCGGATGCCGTCGTTATCCGCCAGGATCTCGTCGGCCTCCGCATTCTTCTTGAGTATCTTGCCCGCGGCGTCGAGGATCACCATGCCCACCAGCATGCGGTCGATCGCGCCCGCATAGAGCGAGCGCTCCGATTCGACCACATCGAGCCGGGAATGCAGCCGGATCGCGCGCTTCAGGTGCGGCAGGATGGCCCCGCAGGTCGCCTTGTCGACTTCGGAGAAATCCTCTGCGTCGACCTGGCGGCAGATGCGCAGGCGGCACTCCACGCCATCGTCGGTGCGGATATCCGCGCCCAGCAGGTAGCGGACGCCGAGCGGCTGCAGGAACTGGCGGTAGATCTCGCTGCGGCACCAGTTGCCGGCTCCCAGCGCCTCGTCTACCGTCACCGCCCGGTCGGTGGGCAGGTTGATAAAGGGATCGATCGCGTAGTAGTAGCTGTTGTACGACGCCTCCGCCTCCAGCGAGGTACCGTGCTCCGAAGCATGCACCGCCAGGCCGCTGCGGTCACTGGCGGGCGAGCGCAGGATAAAGCTCACATAGCTGGCGTCAAGTTGCTTGCGCAGCATTTCAAGCGCGTGCCCCCAGGGCACGGGTTCCATCGGCCCTTCATAGACCGCGGCCAGCAGCGCGCCGAATTGCGTGACGCTCAAGCCCGACTGCGCAAGCAAGGGCGACGCCATTTCCTGCGCCCCAACGGTCGCCATCAACATACTTTGTCTCCTGATTCCACACCACGTGTGTACCCGCCGGCGCTCTGCGGCACCTGGGGGCAGCGCAGATTATAGGGACGCTGCCCGACCATGGACGGTCCTCGGTGTTTTCCCTGACCTGCAATCGGACGATGTCCGTCCCAGCCTCCGCGGATCAAATGCCCGCATTCCCGCAGTGCAACCGAAGGAGAGCAACCGAGATGGATTTCACCGACAAGACCGTGCTGGTCACTGGCGGCGGCGCCGGCATCGGGCTCGCCACCGCGCAAGCCTTTCTGGATCAGGGCGCGCGCGTGGCGATCATCGAGATCGACGCGCAGCGCGCCGACCATGCCCACACGCTGCTGGGCAAGGCCGGCGCGGACGTGCTGGTGGTACAGGGCGACGCCGCCGATGCCGGCACCATACGCAATGCCGCCACGCAGATCGAGCAGCGCTTCGGGCGGCTCGACGTGCTGGTCAACAACGTCGGCGATTTCCTGCGCATCGCCAAGCCGTTCGAGCACTACACCGACGACGAGATCGCCAGTCTCTACGCCGCCAACCTCGGCCACGTCTTCACCGTCACGCGCGCCATGCTGCCGCTGCTGCGACGCAGTGCGGACGGCAGCATCGTCAGCGTGTCGTCGATCGAAGCGTTCCGCGGCATTCCTTACTGCAGCGTCTACGGTGCCTTCAAGGCCGCCATTACCGGCTTCACGCAGAGCCTGGCGCTGGAGCTGGCGCCGGCGGGCATCCGCGTCAACCTGATCGCCCCCGAGACCACCGAAACCCCGCAAGTTCCCGTGTCGCAGATGGTCGCAGCGGAGCATCAGCACCATATCCCGCGCTGGATCCCGCTGGGCCGCTTCGGCACGGCACGGGACATTGCCGACGGCATCCTGTTCCTGGCCAGCCCGCGCGCCGCGTGGATCACCGGCACGGCGCTGCATGTCAACGGCGGCGCGCTGGCCGCCGCAGGCTGGTACCGCGACCCCAAGGGCGCGTGGACCAACATGCCGGTCATCGGCGGCAACGGCATGAACCTCTGATGGCCGCCACGCGGCCACACCATCCCACCAAGGAGACAAGCATGAAGATTCTGATCGTCGGCGGCGCCGGCATGATCGGGGGCCACGCGGCCCTGCACCTGCGCAGCCGCGGACACGAAGTCACCGTCGCCGGCCGCAACCGCCCCGCGTCCGGCACCCCGCTGGGCGAACTGGACTTCCTGCGCTGCGACTACATCGCCAATGACCTCCTCGCGGCGCAGCTCGGTGCCTTCGATGCGCTGGTATTCGCCGCCGGCAACGATGTGCGCCACGTGCCGCCCGGCGGCGACGAAGCCGCACACTGGGAGCGCGCCAACGTCGAAGGCGTGCCGCGCTTCTTCCGCGCCGCGCGCGATGCCGGCATCCGCGTCGCAGTGCATGTCGGCAGCTTCTATCCGCAGGCGGCACCGCGCCTGGTCGAGGACAACCCGTACATCCGCTCGCGCAAGCTGGCCGACGAAGGCGTGCGGGCGCTGGCGACGGATGCGTTCCGCGTCAGCAGCGTCAATGCCCCGTTCGTCGTGGGCACGGTGCCGGGCCTGACGGTCCCGATGTTCAAGGCTTATACCGACTACGCCAGGGGCGGCTTTGCGCCGATGCCGGACTTCGCGCCGCCGGGCGGCGTCAATTTCATCTCGGCCATGTCGCTGTCGGAGGCGATCGAAGGTGCCTTGTTGCGCGGCGAGAACGGCAAGGCCTATCTCGTCGGCGACGAGAACCTGAGCTTCCAGGACTACTTCGGCGCGTTCTTTCGGGATGCGGGCCGTCCGGTGCCGCCGGTCATCGACCAGGAGCATCCGTTGCTGCCTGATTCGGCGATCTGCTTCGGCCGTGGCAACACGCTCTACTACGAGCCGGACGCGGCCGAGACCGCCCTGCTCGGCTATCGCCGCCGCGACATCCTGCGCACGGTGAGCGAGATCGTGGCGCAGTACCAGTAAGCGGGCACAGCGGCGGTCCGCGCAAGCGGGCCGCCGCACCCGGCCTTACAGCCCGGAGATCAACTGCGCGTTATCGATGCGCAGTTCCGCGCCATTGATGAAGCGCGACGCATCCGATGCCAGGAACAGCACCAGGTTGGCCACATCCTCCGGCTCGCACATGCGCGCCATCGGGTCCGTGCCGATACCCAGCGCCACCGGGTCCAGGTCGGGCACCAGTGCCTGCGTCATCGGCGTCCAGATGCCATCGGGGTGGATGGAATTGCAGCGGATGCGGTAGCCATTGCGCTTGCAGTGCACGGCCACGCTGCGCGTGAGCGCTGTCACGGCACCTTTCGCGCCGCTGTACGCGCACATCATCGGCAAGCCGCCCAGCGCCGCCACCGACGACATCACGATGATGGAGCCGCCGCCCGGATTGCCCTTCATCGCCTGCACGCCAAACTTGCAGCCGAGGAAATAGCCGTCGGCATTGACGCGCAAGACCTGCCGCCAGCAGTCGAGCGAGGTCTCCTCGACCGATCCCAGCGGACAGATGGCCGCATTGTTGACCAGCACGTCGAGCCGGCCGAAGCGGTCCAGCGTGGCGGCCAGCGCCTGGCGCCAGTCATCTTCACTGGCGATGTCGTGGCGGACGAACAGTGCCGCATCGCCGATCTCGCGCGCGAGCGCGCGCCCGGCGTCCTCGTCGACATCGCCGAGTACCACGCGCGCGCCTTCCGCCGCCAGCAGTAGCGCATCGGCGCGCCCCACCCCACTGGCCGCGCCGGTGATCAGCGCGACCTTGCCCTTGACCTGATTCATCGTTTCTCTCCTTGGATAGCCTGCTTCACGCCGCGTCGGGAATCGTGCCGGCCAGCACCGCGCGCAGTGCCGCTTCGCCATATATCGCCGCCACGGTTTCATCGAGGATGGGATTGCCGCGCAGCTCGCTGCCGCCATCGACGGCGAGGCTCTGGCCGGTGACCCAGCCCGATTCCGGCCCGGCCAGGTAGCGCACGGCACTGGCGATATCGTCCGGCTCGCCGGCGCGGCCCAGGGGCATCTGGGCCACGAACTTGTCGAGGATGGCCGGATTGTCGAACATCGGCCCGGTGGCTCCGGAGCGGGTCAGCCCGGGGCGCACCGCATTGACGCGGATGCCGCATCCGGCCAGTTCCTCGGCCGCGCCGCGCACGAAGGCTTCGAGGCCCGCCTTGGCGGCGCAGTACACCGACAGCCAGCGGCAGGTCATGCGCGCCGCGTTCGACGAGATGCAGACGATCGAGCCGCCATGCGGCGCCATCAGCGGCGAGGCGTGGCGCACGGCCAGGAACGCGCTGGCGATATTGAGCTCCAGCTCCGCCATCAGTGACGCCGAGTCATGCATCAGCATGGGACGAAAGCCGCCGCCGCCGACGGTCGCCACGACGATGTCGAGGCGGCGCTCGAGCGCCCACGCCTGGCGGAGCGCAGCCTGCACGTCGTCCTCGCGGCAAGCGTCGCCGGCGCTGATGGCGATCGTGGCGCCGGACACTTGCGCGAGCAGGTCGCGCCGTGCCGCTTCCAGCGCTTCGCGGCGCCGGCCCATCAGCACCACCGCCGCGCCATCGCGCAGAAGCGCCAGCGCGCTGGCCGCGCCGATGCCACCGGCACCGCCGGTGACGAGGGCTGTCTTGCCTTCCAGTACACGAGCGTTCGTCATCATGCCCCCCGCAGCGGCAGGTCCTGCGTCCAGTCCACCACCAGTTCGCGCGATGCGATGCGCCACTGCCCCAGCGACCGCTCGAAACGGTCCTGGTAGCGGATGCCCCAGTCGAGCTTGCGCTGCACGCCGTCCTGCTCATACAGGTGGTTGGCGACGCAGTAAGTCTCGCCGGTCGCGGTATCGCCATCGAGCGTCACCAGTTGCTGGTGCACGTGGTGCTGCGTGGCGCTGTACTGGCCGATTGCCGACATGCCGCCGGCAATCGCCTGCGGTCCGTCCAGGCGGAAGCCCGGCCCGGTCAGCCGGGCATCGGGCGTAAACAGTTCCGCCAGGCTTGGGAAATCGCGCCGGTCCACCGCCTGCGCATAGCGGCAGGTCAGCGCGTGAATGGCTTGCTTGTGTTCCAGTTCGGACATGGCCAGGCTCACTCCTTGGTTATGACCGGCGGCGCCATTGCTGAGCGCCTGGCCGGCCGTTGGGATGGCAGACATCGTCAGCCTTGCCGCGCCGGCGGCCATCGTCCGCGTGGAGTAGCCGCCCGTGGTACCGCTTAGTCCGAACGAAGGATGTACCCGGGCGACGGCCGCCCCAAGCTTTAGCGAGCGCGGGCAGTCCGAATGTCGCCCGCTCATCACTGATACAGGAGACAGACATGAAGCAGGCGGAACAGGCCATCGTCGCGGTCGTCACGGGCGGATCGCGCGGGGCCGGCAAGGGCATCGCGCTGGCGCTTGGCGCGGCCGGCGCCACGGTGTACGTGACCGGGCGCACCGAGCAGGAAGGCAGCGCGTCGCTGCCCGGCACTATCCACGCCACGGCACGCGAGATCGATGCGCTGGGCGGCCGCGGCATCGCGGTCGCGTGCGACCATCGGGACGATGCGCAGGTGGCACAGCTGTTTGCGCGCGTGCGCGAGGAGGCGGGGCAGATCGACATCCTCGTCAACAACGCCACCTTCCTGCATGACGAACTCATCATGCCGGGGCCGTTCTGGCAGAAGCCGCTGGAGATGACCGGGATTCTGGACGTAGGCTTGCGTTCAGGCTACGTGGCGAGCTGGCATGCAGCGCCGATGATGGCAGCGCGCGGGCGGGGGTTGATTGTCTTTACGTCTTCCTTCGGTGCCAATTGCTATATGCACGGGCCGGCTTATGGTGCGCAGAAGGCGGGGATAGACAAATTCGCGCATGACATGGCGGTTGACCTGCGTCCACATGGGGTTGCGGCGGTTTCGTTGTGGATGGGGCCGCTGCGCACCGCGCGCACGCTGCGGGTGTGGGAGCAGCATCCGGACAAGTACGCGTCGTTTGCGCCGGTGGCGGAGACTCCGGAGTTCACCGGGAAGGTCATTGACGCGCTGTATCGCGATCCTGGCCTGATGGAAAAGTCGGGCCAGGTGCTGATCGTGGCGGAAGCGGCGATGGGGTATGGGATTGTTGATGCGGAGGGGGTGCAGCCGCCTTCGTACCGGCAGGCATTGGGGGGGCCGCCGGGGGTGCATCCGGCGATTGTGGAGTAGAGGGGGATTGGAGGGGCTTGCCGGAGTGGGCTGAGTTTTTTGCTCCTGGCAGGCGCTGCTGGTTCGCTGGCGTGGCCGGCAGGGTTTTGATTGAGTGGGAGTTTTTGCTCTTGGCGGGCGCTGCTGGTTCGCCGGCGTGGCCGGCAGGGTTTTGATTGAGTGGGAGTTATCGCTCTTGGCGGGCGTGGCTGTTTCGCCGGCGTAGCCGGCAGGGTTTTGATTGAGTGGGAGTTATCGCTCTTGGCAGGCGCGGCTGTTTCGCCGGCGTAGCCGGCGAGTTACTTTTGTCTCGCGACAAAAGTAACCAAAAACGCGTTTTCGTGGTCGACGAACGGCCCGTGGTGGTGAAGACGGTACAGGGCATAGCCACACTGCCTGCCGCGTAGATGATCAGGATAGACACGTCAGACGAGCGAACCCGGATTACTTGGTGGCTCCTCCTAACCCCGCCATCGGTAGGACGCCTACGGCTGCGCTGCGCGCACTCAGTGAAAACCGAGGGAAGAGAAGGGAAGAGAAGAGACAGAAGCACCAGCCTCTGCGCCGTTGATGTCGTCCCGCCTGCCGACTAGTG
>NZ_JBYOJS010000024.1:0-91574 GCF_057798895.1 Cupriavidus sp. 22TCCZM04-2 | reverse complement strand
CCCCCAACACCCACCCACTGATCGCCGCAAAATACTCCCGCAACCACGCATTGAACCGAAGGTACAAAGGCGTCTGCGCCCCCACGCCGGACACCTCGCCGAACCCCGCCTTGCGCGCAATCCGCACCGCTCGCCATACGTGGAAATCACTGGTCACCACGACAATGGGCGCTGCGGCCGTCACGCCCTGCTCGCCAAGCAAGCGCTGGCTGAACACCAGGTTCTCCTCGGTACTGGTACTGCGTCCCTCGCGCAGGATCCGGTCCGGCGCCACCCCGCGCGCGATCAGGGTGTCGGCCATGATGTCAGCCTCCCGGCATCGCCCGCCGAAGTCCAGGCCGCCACTCACGACGACCTTGGCCGACGGCCAGCGGCGCGCTTGCGCCATGCCTTGCTCCAGTCGTGCCATCAACGTTGGCGAGGCCTCGCAGTCCGGCGAGCCGGAACCGAGCACGATGATGGCTGCGGGCGGCGATGCATGGCGCGTGGCGGGTTCCATGCCGCTGCGGATGCCATGGAAGAACCATCCCACCGTCACCAGCCACGCGGCAAAGGCGCCCCAGCCTGCCGCCCAGATCCATTGGCGCCACGGCTTCGCCGCGCGCCATTGCGCCACTTGCCGCCAGCGCCATGACAGCGCGAGAAAGGCCGCGCCGATGGCCAAGGGCAGCACGATGCCGAAATTGAACAGGCCCATCAGCATCAGCGCGATGGCATCGCCCAGCAGCAAGGCGCCCGCCAATGCCAGTCCGATGCGCAGCCACGGGGCGCGGGCTTTTATGTCATGCGTTGTGGTTCGTGCCAACTTCGTCCTTTGCGTGGAACTGGTTGGCGTCAAGCATACCGCGCCGTGATGGCGTCCGGTCGTGACAGGCGGGGAGCCTGCTCAGAGCCTGTTTGCGAATGTCAGGTTCGCCCAATGCGTCCAGCTTTTCAAGTACCGCATCTGTCAGAGCGATCTGCGCCGCCTTCACGATTCTTTCGACACGGCCAATTCGGCGCTCGCGCTTCGAGCGGATTGCTTGTCTCGCTCAGGGCCATCAAGGCGCGCGCGCTCTAACCAGGACGACCGGAATCATGATCCTCCGCGAAGGTAAGGCGCCTCTCTATGACTAATGATGCGCGAACAGCGCGATCAGGATGATCAGCGGAATGGGTACGCCAAGCAAGTAGAGCAAGATGGAACGCATGATTGTCTCCTGTTGAAATGTGGAGTTCAGAAGTCGCGTTGCCGTCCGCCAATCGTGGCGGTCAGGCTTGCAGCGAACGCGCCCATCAGCAGCGAGACGAAAAGCCACAGTGACGCGTAGATGCCGGCCCGTGTGAGCCAAGTAATATCCGAGAACAGTTCCGGCAGGTAAGTCTTACATCAGCGCTGAGAGCTGCTGGGCAAGCTTTGCCTTTTACGAAGTGGCCTATCAGGCGGCGATCTGCCGACACTGCCATCACATCATGCCGTGAAGACTGCGGCATGGTGGACGATGGAAATCTGGACGATTCGCGAAAGCTCCCCCTCTTGGAACGTCCGGATCTGGGTCCTTGAGTATCGTGCAGCCATGGACTTCAGGACGAGTCTCCTGGAAGCAACTTCTGCGGCACCTCACCCCAATCCCACCTTGCACCAGCACGCTCTAGTACCCACACCATGTCAAACTGATCCTCCGGCCAGGGCGCGGGCGAAAACTTGCCATCGGACAGAAGGTTCACGACGGTCGCAAGGAGTTTGTGTTCCCACACGACAAGGACAGTACCGTCTCGACGCTTTACGTCGGCTACGAGTCCGTCCACTTCGTCCTTGAGGTAATCACAAACGAATGGCGCTGAACGCTCGGCCTTCAACAGAGCAGAAAGCGAACTGATTGTTTGCACCGACCGTTTGCTTTGGCTTTCCGGTCCTACTCCTACTGCGAAAACCACATCGGGAGTGGTTATCTTCCCAATAGCTGTAGTTGCGGGATAGAAAAACCGGACCAATGCACCGGCGCGCTGCCATCCCCGCGGAGTCAGGCTTTCCGGATCAGGGTTACCAGATTCATCGACGCCGCCCGCCCCTCCCGGGGTGGGCTTCTCCGCATGCCGGATCAACATGACTTTATCCAGTGACATGGTTTCTCCTCGATCGTTGGAGGCAGGTCCATGCCTTGTGATAGGCCTTTTTCGTCCTGACCGGTATCGGTAACGGTCTGACAACCATTTTCCCCACGTTGGTCCGGAACTGACACTGTCGACCGTCCCCTCGCTCTATAGCGCCCTCCTGAATGGATGCGATCAAAACTGCGCGTGCACCCGCACGCCGTAGAACCTTGCAGGGCCACGATCGCGGTTGTAGCCGGGATGCCTGATGTACTGGAAGTCCGGACTGACGAAGAAGTGCCGCTGCACCGCCAGGCTGTAGAACACCTCGAAAATCTGCTCGGGGCCATAGCGCAGTGCGCCATCGCCAAGGAATCCGCCCAAGCCCCCACGCGCGAGGTATTCCTGATGCTCCTTCGACAGCCCGTTGACGGCCGCGGCAACACCGAGGCTGTCCATCGCCCGATGCCAATAGCCACCCTTCAGGATTGCCCCGGCCGAAGCGCTGCGCCCCACTTCCGTGAATGCATAGCTTTCGGTCTTGTCATCGGCCCAATCGGCCCTGGCATAGAGTCCCAGCGATTCCCCGACCTTCTGCTCCAGACTGACGCCGGCGCCGACCTTCGCATGTTCGCGCCGTACCTGCGCCACATCGGGAACGCTGCCGGTGCGGGACGCCAGGTCCAGTGCGTCGGTGAACGCCCCCATATGTGCATGGTTACGCCATAGCAGCACGCGCGCTTTCCCTGCGCTGCCGAACAATGTGTACCCATGCTCCAGTTCCAGCATGTCGCCGTAGTGCTCGAAGATCCTGGTATCGAGTTCTAGCCCGTTCGGTTGCAGGGGCTGCAGGAACCGGCCGAGTCGCACCGCCCAATCGCCGTCGATGTATTCGACCGCCGCCCCCCATGTGTAGCCGCGCGCATCAGCCGGGAAGTCGAACGATGCATGGGAAGCAAACGCAGTGTTGAGGTATTCGCTGCGAGGGTCGTGCGCGTATTCGAGGCTGTTGAAGACATCGAGCACGGACAGGTTGCCAGCCGTGATCACGATGCGGCGCTTGCTCTGCTGGCCCGCAAGCTGATGAAAGCCGGATTCCGCCGCTTCCGTCTCGTTACCGAGTGCGATCTCCTGCCGCAGAAACAGTCTTGCCCTGTAGATCGTAGGATGCGCTACCGCGGCCTTCGCCAGTTCACCGTTGGCCAGCCCGCCCAGGCCCTGCGAATCGGAGAACGCGACGCCCTGGATCAGCTCGGGATCCAGAAAGACAGAAGCGCCATGCCAGAGACGCAATCCCACGCTCAGCGTTGCCGACCACGAATAGCCGTGCTCCGCGGATGGCAGCAGGCTCTTGGTGCCTGTGTATGCGGCCGTGAACGGTGGCTTGTACTGCCAGATGTAGGTTGACTGGCCATGAACCGCTACCGATTCCTCCGGCTTCGTTACTTCACTGCCGCTCGCAGCTGCCACTTCCTCCAGGCTGGCAGTGGGATCTTTGTCGGCTGCGGCAACCGAGGCGGGCACAACCAGTGCGCAAGAGAGAAGAAGGGTTGCGAGGACAACCCGATGACCATCATTGAACATGATTGCAACGTCCTGGCCGCCTCCGGTGGTCTTTGCGCAGGTAGCCCCCGCCCGCACTACCAGCTTATGCGGTTGCGACGCCTTTTGGCATAACGTTTGCGTGGGCCGGCGATCACGTTCGCGTGGTCTGTGGCTACCGCGTTAAAGCGTGCGAGGCGGAGAATGTGATGACCGAGCCCTCTTCTGACTTCACCAGGCCAGTCATGGATCAAGGGCTGGCCTGCCGGAGACTGAGAACTCGAAGGAGCTGAAGTCGTACCCGAGGCTGCACTGGAGGTCATGAGCCGCTGTTCTTCCTATATCGGATCGACTCCAGCACCGCCTTCTCTCGCGCCATGGCGCTGATCGCAAAGCGGCGGTACTGGTCGGGGCTCATATACATCGGTTCCATATCGAAGGGTTTCAGTGCATCCCTGAAATTGTCCTGTGCCATCGCCTGCCTGAAAGCCGCGTGGAGCCTGGCAATGATCGGTGCCGGCGTGCCTTTGGGTGCCGCCAGTCCCCACGGCGACGATTGCGCGATGTCGATGCCGCACTCCTTCAGCGTTGGCACGTCGGGAAAGCGCGGCATGCGCTTGTCTCCCCAGACCGCCAGCAGGCGCAGCTTGCCGCTTTCGACATAGGGTTGCCACCCACCGGTTTCGGCGGCCGACATGACATGGCCGCCAAGCAAGGCCTGCAGGGATTCGCTGGTCCCCTTGAACGGTACGTGGGTCAGCCGGATGCCCGCCGTTTGCGAGATCTGTTCCATGGTCAGATGATTGGTCGTGAGCGAGCCCGGCGTGGAATAGCTCAACGCGTCGGGATGCGCCTTCGCGTAGGCGATGTAGTCCGCCATCGTCTTGATGGGCGAGGTCGCGGGCACGACAAGGCCGAACACGTAGCCGGTCACGCCGAGTATGTAGGCCAGGTCCGCCGGGTTCCAGTTAATGTCGATGGTATAGGGCAGGCGGAACACGCTCTGCGGGACGACCGCCAGGGTGCAGCCGTCCGGCCTGGAGGACTGCAGTATCTGCGCCGGCAATACGCCTGCGGCGCCCGGCTTGTTTTCGATCACGATGGGCTGCCCCAGTGTCTTCGATGCATTGGCCGCCAGCACTCGCATGGGGCCGTCGCTGGAGCCGCCCGGGGGAAAGCCGAGCAGGATGCGGATGGGACGCTCGGGGTATCGGCTGTAGTCCGCGAGTGCATATGCGGGGCCGCCCTGGATGGTGAAGCCTCCGCTGACAAGGCCGGCGGCGCCGGCTCGCAATAAATGACGTCTGTTCACTGCTGTCTCCTCTTTGGTGTTTTTCTCTGCGGCAATGGACGGCCGGTCAGGCGCGCGCAGCGCCTGTATTGCCGCATTGCAGTTCAGTATTCGCTTGGGAGACAGGCGGGTTCAATGCGAAATTGCGTCAGCAATCGAGGGATATGTCCATTGATTTAGCGGAATGAAGAACTGAGCGTCTCAGCATGGAACCCACGCCCGGCACGGACCTGGGGGCTGCGACATAAATCAGATGACGATGTACAGGAGCGCTGCGGGGTGCAGTTCGCCATGCGCCAGACGCTAGGAAGAAATCAGGACAACGTGGCCAGCAACTTGATGAAGTTGCGCTTCGCGCGATAGGTCGCGCGAATCTTTTTCAGTTCGCTGGTGAACTTTGCGCGCTCCCCCAGCTTTGCCCTCAGCTTGCCGATGGCGCGCACGATTTCAAACGCCTCGTCATAGCGCGCGTTGCGCGCGCTTCCCGCAGCGACCGGCAGCAGCTGATGATAGAGGGCAATCGCGTCACGCGGATGTGTGCTGCCGCGAACCGCTGCCATCCGCCGCCACAGCTGCGTCGAAACCGGGCCAGCGATGAAAGCGCCCCAGGCCATGTCGTTCTTGTCCTCGAAGAGGAAGATACTGACCAGTTCGGTGCGCGCCGACGTGTGCCAGTCAAGGCCGGCGGACGGTCACGATGATACCTGCGCGGAGCGCTCGGCAAGGCCATAGCTCATGTCAGTGCGTTCCATTGCTTCCCGATTGCCCTGAGGGGCATCAAATCAAAATCTTCAAAAAATCTCTCCAAAAATCGGATTTGTCCTAAAGATTCCGTAGAGATTTGTCGATAGTATGCCCTCCAATTTTGCGCGTAGGGCACACCGAGCTGCTGGCTAACATTCAATCGTGTGTCTCACTCTGAGACATTTCGCTCCCGCGCCACATCCCAAGGAGGAAGGCAGTGGGGTACGGTTCCAGCACGACGAAGGGCAGACATGTATTCTGGCGCCGATCGCAGGGGATGATGGCATTGCTTCTCGCCATGGCCGCCGCGAAATGCTGGTCTGCGGGCGTCGTTCCCGATGGCGGTAGTCTCACGTCGGCGAGTGTTGGCGCCAATGGCCGTGTCACTGTCAACCTCGCGCCGGCCATCGGCGGCGTCTCGACCAATACCTATCGCGACTTCAATGTCTCGCGTGCGGGCGTCGACCTTGACAACAACGCAGTACTCGCACGCACCATCCTCAACCAGGTAACCAGCACCAATCCCTCCGTGCTGGAAGGCCCGCTCACCGTACTCGGGCCGCAACGCGCGAACGTCATCGTGGCCAATCCGAATGGCGTGACGGTGAATGGCCTGACCGTGCATAACATGGGCAATCTCGCCCTCACGACCGGCCAGGTCTCCTTTAATGACTTCACCACAGCGAATGCAGAACTGCAGCGCAATGTCATCCTGAAGACGGGCCAGGGTGCGATTGTCGTTGGCGCCGAAGGCTTGTCCGGCTCACTCCTGAACCTGGAGCTGATCGCCAGCCAAATTCGTATTGGCGGACCGGTCACCAATCTGTATAGCGATGCGAACGCGAAGGTGCGCCTGGTAGCCGGCACAAGCCGCGCCGAGATCGATACCGGCGTATCGCCCACGGACAATCTGACGCCGTGGATTACCTACTCGTCGCCGTTGACTACGCCCGGCCAGGGCGTCGCTATCGACATCAGCGCTGCAGGCAGCCTCAGTTCCGGCCGCATTGAACTCCTGGTGACGGACCGGGGAGCAGGGGTACATCACGCCGGCGCGGCTTTTGCCACCGCAGGGGACTTCGTGGTGACGGGCAGCGGTGACTTGCAGCTGGCTTCGGGCACGATCCAGGCCAGGCGTGACGTGCTGGTCCAGAGCGGCGGCCTGGTGGGTACCGGGAACGTCAGTGCTGGCCGGCACCTGCAGGTGAGTTCCGACCGCGTGGACCTGGCGCAGTCGCGTCTGTTGGCCGGAACGAACGAGCCCGGCGATATCGTGATCGGCGCAACGGGGCAGGTACATAGCCAGCCCATCCGCCTTGCCGAATCCACGCTCGACGCCAGCGGCGGTATCGGCATCTTCGGCGCAGGCGAAGGATTGTCGCTCACCGGCACGCAGGCGAAGGCCGCGGGTAACGTCTTGATCCAGACGCCGAGCCTCGCGATGGAAGGGGGTGTCCAGCGCGGCGCACTGGTGTCCACCAGCGGGACTGTGACAGTGGCCACCGGGGACGCGACGGTTTCCCGAGCCGATATCGACGGCGTGGCCGGCACGCGCATCCAGTCGCGAAACCTGACCCTGCGGGAGGCGGAGGTCAGGTCTTCCGGCGAATCCGTCGTCATGGATGCCACGGGCACCTACACGCAGCACGACAGCAGCGTGCTGGCAGCTACCAATGTGCGCGTGCACGGCGAGGCCGTGACAATCGATTCAGCCAGCACGCAGGCGTCACTTGTGGCGAAGAGCGGGGGCGTGCTGATCGAGTCCGATACCGACGTCACCAACGATGGAGCCCTGATTCAAGGCCAGACCCGTATCGCCGGCGAGCCATCGTCCACGGGCGCGGTGACCGTGCGTGCCGGCGGCAATGTCACGAACCAGTCCACGCCCACTTACCTCGGCATCCTGTTTGGCGCGGCTGATGATGTCGATGTGCAAGCGGCTGGCAACGTTGTGAACCGCCACGCTCGCATGCTCTCAAACGGCTTCTTGCGCATTCACGCGGATGGCGACGTCTCCAATGAGATCAGCAAACAGCCCGGCAGCAATGGCGAGCAGCCGACGTTCTACGCAGCATCCGGTCAACGCTGGCTGGCGCTCTCCAGGCGCACCGCGGGATTCGATGTGGACTATGGTTTGGCCGATCAGCCCGGCCAGATCGCTTACCTGCTCTCGGACAAGGGCACGACCATCTCCGGGCGCAACGTCACCAACTATGGTGGTGAGATCTACGCCAACAACGGGCCGATTCACATCACGGCCGCCGACACGTTCCGAACGCAAGGCGTGTCCACCGGCGTCGCGCACTACGAGCGCTCCTGTCTGATCTTCTGCCGCACTTCGGCATCATCGAGCACGGTGGTGACTGGTGGCCTGTTGTCCGCGGGCGGTGACATCGACATCCAGGCCGGGAAGGCGGCCTATAACGCGGGCGGCCGGGTGCTGGCCATGGGCGAGCTGACGGTCACGGCGCCGGTTACCTACGCGAGCGGCATCACCGGTTACACCGCGATTGCTCGGGATCGCGGCTTCAAGGCCTTCTTTGGGGATACCTGGGCGCGCCTGTATGCGACGGACGTGGGTGGCAGTTGGATGGCCGCCGGCAAGACGCAGATCAACGGCGACACCGTCACCGATGGCGGCAGCTTCGACGGCAACGTCACGGTCAGTGGTCTGTCCTCCGTGATTCGAGCGCGCCATCGCGATCCGGTATCGATCGATAGCCATCTGGGTCTCACCAGCTGGTTCTGGCAATGATGTGGAAATCAATTTCGCTGCGTGCAGCCGCGTGGGCGGCCATGGCCCTGGCGTGCGCGCCAGCGTGGGCTCAGGTGCCACCGGCCGCGCTCGTGCCCGAGGATCCCGCGCAACGGCTCTTGCGCGAGCAGCGTCAGCGCGAGCTTGAGCGCGAGGCGACCCAGCCTCCGGCCAAAATCGAAGTGCCCACTGTGGTGCCTGCCGATGCATCGGTGGAGGCGGTGCCCGAAACCTCCGCCACCTTCGAGATCCGCCGCATTGAGGTCGCCGGCAACACGGTCCTGAGCGACCGCGAGGTCGAGGCCATCACCGCGCCATTCGTCGGCCATGCGCTGGGCACCAACCGCATCAACCTCTTGCTGCGGCGCTTCACCGAGGCGTTTGTCGCCAGGGGCTACATCACCACGCGCGCATATCTTGGCGAGCAGAACCTTGCCAGCGGAGTGTTGGTCATTACCGTCGTACCAGGCAAGGTGGCGGCGATCACGCTCAACGGCGAGACGATCCGGCCGAATGACCGCGCCCCTTTTGACACGATGGGAGGCGGCTGGCTGACCGATGCCGGTACCGCTGCCCAGTTCCCTGCGCCCGGAGATACCTTGCGCTTGCAGGACCTGGAGCAGGGCGTGGACCAGATCAACCGGCTGCGCCGAAACCGCGCCGAGCTGCAGATCCAGCCTGGCCAGACGCCGGGCAGTTCGATCGTTGCGCTGGCCAATCAACCGGGTGACCGCTTCCGGTTCAATGCCGGTGTGGACAACTATGGCAGCAAGACCACGGGGACTTCACGCACGCGGCTTGGCATCGACGCGGAAAACGCGCTTGGCTTTCAGGAGGCGCTGTCGGCGAGCTACGTGGGTACGCTGGACACCAACGCCGCCGTCGTGTCGGCAGCCGTGCCTTGGGGTTACAACACCTTCAGCTACACCGGCTCGGTCTCCGAGTATCAGAACGTCATCGGAGACACGGCGCTGCTGTACGGCCGCACCTTCGGTCATACGGTTGGCTGGAACCGGGTTCTCACCCGTAGCCAGAGTGGCAGGCAGGCCTTCGACCTGACGCTGACGCACCGCAAGACCGAGCGCGAGATCAACAATTTCCAGCTCGACCCGCAGCGCCTGACCGTGCTGCGCGCGGCCTGGAGCGGGCTGCGGCGCTTCACGGCCAACAGCCAGCCGGGCTATGGAACGGCTGAAGTCGGCATCTCGCGTGGCCTGCCCAGCGTCAATGCCACCCGCGACCCCTCGGACATCCGATCCGACGAGGCTCACGCCCAGTTCACCAAGCTGGATGGCAACGTGGGCTGGCAGCTGCCGTTGCCTTTGGTGTCCGACAGTGCGCGCCTTGCCTGGCGCGCCCAGTTGGTCGGGCAGTGGACCACTGTGGCGCTGTTTGGCTCCGAGCAGATCTATGCCGGCGGCATGAGCACGGTGCGCGGCTTTCGTGAAGGGGTGATCGCCGGCGACCGCGGCGCCTACTGGCGCAACGAACTGGCGTGGGCCAACGCGCCGAAGCTGGCGGGCCTGCGCATGGAGCCGTATCTCTGTCTCGATGGCGGCCAGACGATGTACGTGGCCACCCGTCACTGGCAATACGTGGCCGGCACTGGCGCCGGCCTTCGCCTTTCGGCCCAGTGGGCCCGGCAAACCTTCACCAGCGAGCTTCTGGTTGGCGTACCGCTGGCCCAGCCGGCCGTGCTGGGTGGCAAGCGCCCAATCGTGCTGGCCACGCTCAACTGGCTCTACTGAGCTCCATCTCCAGGGAATTCACCATGTCGTCCAACTCCGCCCGTTTCCTGATCACCACCGCCATGGCCTTGGGCCTGCAGGCATACCTGCCCGCCGCCGATGCGGCTTCCGTCAATGGCGTGACCATCCCGGACAGCCAGGTCACGGCGGCGCTGCAGCAGGCGCATCTCCCCGATACGCCGCAAGCGCGCAGTGCCATCACACAGCAACTGATTGCGCGGGAGCTGTTCCGCCAGGAGGCAGCCAAGGACAAGTCTCTCGAATCGCGCGCCGAGGTGCAGCAGGCCATCCGTGACGCCAGGTCGGCGATCCTCACCCAAGCCTGGCTGAAGGACCACATCAAGCCGGCCCCCGTCACCGACGCGGAGGTCAGGGCGCGCTATGACGCCATCGTGGCCAGTCTCGGCGACAAGGAATACAAGGCGCGCCTGATTCAGGTAGCCGACGAGGCGGGGGCTGCGGCGGCACTCGCGCGTATCAAGGGCGGCGAGGACTTTGGCAAGGTGGCGCAGCAGGTCAGCCTCGCGCCTTCAAAGGCCGCCGGTGGCGCGATGGACTGGGTCAGCTTCAAGGTGCCGGCGCAGGACGGCAAGACGCAAGGGCTGCCGCTCCCGCTCGCGCAAGCCATCGCGACCTTGCCTGCCGGCGCGCTCAGCGCCGCGCCGATTGCTTTCGACAACCGCTTCTACCTGCTCAAGGTCGACGAGGTACGTGCCACGCAAGTGCCGGCCTTCGATCAGGTAAAGCCTGGCATCCAGCAAGCCTTGCAGGCGCAGGCGCTCGAGCGCGCGACTACCGCGCTGGTCACGCAGCTGCTGGCCAAGTCCAGGATCGCCCAGTAAGCAAGCGGGCAGGGCGGGGCGCAGCTTCGCCACGTCGCCCGCGGCGCGTGAGCCAACGCACCGCGCCAACCCCGACGCAAGACAAGCAGCAAACCGCATCGTCAGGATCGCTATGACCCGCACGCAGTCGGCCGCCACGGCCCCCGCAGCACAGATCCCCGCTGGACTCCACGCCGGCGCCACGACCCGCGCAACGATGTCAGGCATGACACCTGACGTTTCGATGGCTGAGCGCACGCGCCGTAGCTTTGCGGCGCGCACCTTGGCCGGAGTCGTGGCGCTGACGCTGTGGCTGGCGCCGCTGCAGGTGTCGCTCCAGCAGGCGCGCCAGGCAGCCGGTGTGCTGGCTGCGGGCGCGGTTGCGGTCGACACGCCAGCGGTGCTGGCCGGTGCGGCACGCCAGGGGTTGATGCGGTGGGCGGTCAATCACTTGCCGGTGACGATCAGCTTCGGCATGCGCGAGGCCAATGCCGCGCCCATCGTCGATCCCACAGCACCGATCCGATTCCAGCCGGCGATCAGTGCCACCACGGGAGCCGGTGCGCCAGAAGGAGGCGTGCCAGTCGTGGGCATCACCACACCGAACGCTGCGGGCATTTCGCTGAACCAGTACCGCGCGTTCGTGGTCGATCCGGTTGGCCTGATCCTGAACAACAGCACCACGGGTGGGGGCACCTTCCTTGGTGGCCAGGTGGCGGCGAATCCGAACCTTGCCGGCTCGGGACCGGCAAGCCTGATCATCAACCAGGTCACCAGTACGGCGCCGGCACAGGTCAACGGCACGGTGGAGATCTTCGGCGCGCCCGCCGGACTCGTCATTGCCGCGCCGGGTGGCGTCTATACAAGCGGTGCAGGCTTTACCAATGCGACGCAGGTGACGCTCACCACGGGCGTGCCGCAATTCCTGTCCACCACTGGCGTCCCGAGCAGCTTTGATGCGGCCTCCGCGGCTGGCTTCCTGGTGGAGGGCGGGCGCATCCAGATTGCCAATCCGGCCCCGGGCAATCCCAATGGCGTCGGTATCGACGGCACGGTCGGCAACATCAACCTGATCGGCGAATCTATTGGCATCGATGCGGCGCTCTACGCCGGCAACCAGATCAACGTCGTGGCCGGACGCCAGTTGGTGGCACCGGCCGGCAGCGGCTTCACCACTATTGCTACCGGCCCGAACAATGCCGTCACCAACACCACGGCGGCCAATGGACTGGCGATCGATGCCACAGCGTTTGGTGCCATGACCGCGGGCCAGATCACCATCCTGTCGACGGCGGCTGGCGTGGGTGTCCGCGCCGACGGCAACCTGGCGGCCTCCGCCGGCAACCTGACGCTGGATTCGGCGGGCAACCTCAAGGTCGGCAAGACTTACGGCAAGGGTGACGTCGTCCTGTCGGCTGCAGGCAGCGCCAATGCCGCGGGCAATGGGCAGGCTGAGGGCAACTACAGCGTGCGTTCGGGCCTGGATGCCACGCTGGGTGGCACGCTCAGCGCCAACCATGCAGTGACCGTCAACGCAGGCGGATCGATCACTGGCGCCGGCGGCGTCAGCGCACAGCAGGCGGTGACGCTGGCCGCCGGCGCCAGCGTCGATATCGGTGGCGCAGTATCGGGTTCGCAGGTATCGGTCTCGGCGGCGGGTAATGATGGCCGTGGCGACATACATTTGGGCGGCAACGTGACCTCGCCGGGGATCATCGCCCTCAATGCGGCCCGCGATACCACCATTGACGGCAGCGCGGTGTCGGCGGGCGATCTGAACCTGTCCAGCCAGCGTAACCTGACCATCCACGGCGCGGCAGGCAGCACCGGCGGCAACGTCACGCTCACCGGTGTCAGCGGAGCCGTGACGACCACGGGCGATGTGGTCTCGCCCGGTTCCCTGACTGTGAGTGCCGCCACGGACGCCAGCCTCGGCGGCCAGGTGGCGGCCACCGGCCCGGTATCGGTGACCGCGCACAGCGGCAGCATCACGACCAGTGGCCAGGTTGGCAGCAACGCGGACCTGACGCTTGCCGCCGCGCAGAACGTGACCGTGGGCGGGCAGGCGCAGAGCCAGGGCAAGACCACGATTACGGCGGCGAATGGCAGTGCCACCATCAACGGCGCGCTCACCAGCAACGGCGACGCGGCCATCACCGCTGCGCAGGACGCGACGGTGGCGGGCAGCCTTGACAGCGGCGGCAACACCACCATCCAGGCCACCAGCGGCTCGGCCACGGTGAACGGTTCGCTCCTGAGCATGGGCGATACGACAGTGAGCGCGGGCCAGAACGCGAACCTGAGCGGCGGCGTGCTGACCGTGGGAAATCTCAACGCCAGGGCAGGGCAGACCCTGACCGTGGGCAGCCTGCCCTATGTGGGCGGCAATGCAACGCTGCGCGGCCAGGACGTGAGCCTCGGCTCAGCCACCGGACAGGACAACCAGATCGGCGGCACGCTGGATGCCGCGGCCACCAATAGCCTGACGCTGACCGGCAACACGCAGGCCACCAACGCGACCCTCGCGGGCCAGACGGTGAGCAATGCCGGAACGACAGTCGCTACGCAGACGCTCGCCGTCAATGGCGGCAGTATCTCCAACGCGAGCACGGGCGCACTGGTAGGCAATGCGGTCAACGTGAGTGCAGGCGATGTGGTCAATCGGGGCACGCTGGGTGGCCAGACCGTCGACGTCAAGGCGGCCAACAGCCTGGACAACGCGGGCGGCCTGTTGGTTGGCGTGCGGAGCCTGAATGTCACGACAGGGGCGCTGGCCAGCAACGCAGGCGGCACGCTCTTCGCGGGCGACCTGTCGGGTCTGAATCCAACCGTGGGTGACCTGAGGCTGACGGTCAACGGTGGTGCAGGCAGCTTCAATAACGCGGCGGGCCAGATTCAGGCGGGCAACAACCTGACGGTCAGCACGCCCAACCAAGTACTCGATCCGTCGGCGGCCACCACCGGAACGCTGAATGCCAACGGGACGCTGACGCTCTCGGCCCAGGCCATCCGGAACACCGGCACCTGGGATGTGCTGCCGGGTAACGTGGTCCTGAATGGCGCACAAGGTGGCAGCAACACCGGCACCATCCAGAAGGCGGGCGACCTGACTCTGAGCACCGGTGGCACGCTGGACAACAGCGGCCAGATCGTGGGCGGCGGCAACCTGAGCCTTTCGGCAGGCACGCTGACGAACACAGGGGTCATTCACGCCAACCGCGACCTCGCACTGGCCGGCAACACGACCAATGCCGGCACGGTGGAGGCGCTGGGCAACATCGCCATTACGGGCGGCGACTACGACAACCGGGGCGGCACCACGCAGGCGGGCAAGAACCTGGCGGTCGATATCAGCGGGACGCTGAACAACACCGCAAGCACCATTGGTGCCCAGGGTGACGTGCATATCGCTGCGCAGCAGGTCATCAACGACCGGGGCGCACCGGTCAATATGGGCCCCAGTGGCACCGTCTCGGGGCAGGTCCTCAACGACGCGCTGGTCAATTCGGTGGTCATTGGCAGCCACGCCACGCAGGAAACCAACTGTGCGGGCGATTCGGGGTGCAGCACCACAATGACGGGTCCGCCGGTCAACGTCACGCTGGGCGACCTGATCCGCAACCCGGACGGCACCATTCCGCTCCTGCTTGGCAACGTTCAGATCCCGACCGGTGACCTGAACGGCTCCAGCCAGTGGGTGCTGATGTGGCACCTCGGGATGAACCCGGCGTGGTATCCGGACCTGGCGGGGACCCAGTGGCAACAAAGCTTGTCCTTGTCCGCCGTGAAGGTGGACCGCACCGTGGTGCAACAGACCGAGGGCGCCGCCGGCCAGATTATCAGCGGTGGCAAGCTGGACATCACCGCGGCCTCGCTCTCGAACAAGGGCGGCGTGATCTCGGCTGTACGCGACGCAACCCTCAACGTCGGCACGCTGGACAACGGCCATTCGGCCTCGCTGCTCGATGGCGTCACCGACACCGTGAACGCGGGCAGCCTGTCGGCGTTCCTTGCGCAATTGCAGGCCATTGGCGGCACCACCATGGGCGGGCTGGCCGCGCCAGGCTATACGCTGATGTTCGGCCCGCTCACGATTCCCCAGTGCAGCGGAGGGGACAATGGCTGCTCTATCCCAGTGGCAGTCGACACGCCTCTCTTGATCGGCAAAGCAGCGGACGGCTCCGCCGTCACCGGCGCGACGCAGAGCAGCGTCACCGAGCGCGTCGACAAGGCTGGGCAGATCACGGCGGGTGGCAATCTCGCTCTCAATGGGACCGGCGACCTGACTAACGCCGGAGATCTGGCGGCGGTCGGCAATGTCACGATCACCACCCCTGGCACTTTCACCAACCAGGGCTTCTACGACGCCAAGGTCACGACCACGCCGGGATGCATGCCGGGTTCAACCACGTGCAAGATCGCAAATGCGCACTATGACGACCTGACCTGGCAGCAGACGAACAACACGGTGGCGGCAGGGCAAGGGCTGACCATCAACGCAGCCAGCATCCAGAACCTGAATGGCACGCTGGCTGCGCAGGGCAATGTGAACCTGACCGCTCAGAACAGCGTCACCAACCAGAGCGGCACGATCCAGTCGGTCAACGGTGACGTGTCGATCAACGCACCGACGCTGGTCAACAAGGCCATGGACCCGGTGACGCTGCACAAGGACTACGGCGACCTGAACCCGCCTTACGCGGGCGGCTGCAACGGCGGCGGCAGCTACAAGGGCAGCAACTGCTCGGCCAGCGAGACCGTGGCGGCGGGACCGGCGGGCGTCATCCAGGGCGCGCGCGACGTGATCCTGTCCGGCACGACGCTGGCCAACAACGGGGGCCTGATCTCAGGCGGGCGCAACGTCACGGTCACCATGACTGGCGGCGTGGACAACACCAGCCTCGTGCAGAACGCGAACTGGGCCGGCATGTGGGTGGAAAAGACCGGCATGTTCAGCTCGGACAAGACCCACAGCACTGGCGGCACGACGGTGCTGGGCAGCCAGGAATCGCTGATCCGCGCCGGCAACGCGCTGACGGTGACGTCGGGGGGCCAGGTGGTGAACACCGGCAACCTGATGGGCAACTCGGTGGACCTGAGTGGCGCGGCGCTGGTCAATGGCTACACCAGCCCGAACCAGCCGACGCCGCCGGCGACCGCACCGAAGCAAGTGATTTCGCTGGGCCCGGCACCGGTGCCGGCCGGCTCGCTGCCGCCGGCCAACCCCGCGGCAGACCCGACCCAGCCGTGGCAGTTCAACCCTGTCATCGTGGCCACGCCTGGCACGCCCACAACGGGCGGTGCGCAGACGATCGACTGGCATTTCACCGCCAACCTGGGCGGCAATCCGCTCAGCACGCCAGGTGCAAACACCAATCGCACGCAGTACCTGACAGGCTTGGCGGCGACCAGCGTTCTCGCAGGGGTGACGCCGGACGACCTGCTGTCGCAACTGCCGCCGAACCTGCGCCCCGGCAGCAACGTCAGCTTCTATTACGACCCGTACACGGAGAACCAGAAGCTGCAGCAAGCGGCGCTGCAGCAGACGGGGCAGGACAGCTTCATCAGCGGCCTGGCCTATGACAGCCAGCACCAGTTGTCGGTGACCGACCAGGAGAAGCAGGACCTGTACCGGAATGCGGCGGCCTATGCGGCGGTCAACAACATCCCGCTCGGCACCGCGCTGACGCAGGCGCAGATCAATGCGCTGGACAAGCCGATGTTGTGGTACGTCGAGCAGACGGTGCCGGACCCCAGTTGCAACACCGTCAGCAGCCGGGTGTGTCCGGGGGTGACGGCACTGGTACCGCAGGTGTACCTGCCGGAGGGCTACGCGCAGGCGCTGGCCAAGCCGACCGGCGGCAATATCGTTGGGGACAACGTCAATCTGGACTTCGCTGGTGGGACGATCCGCAACAGCGGCACGATCTCGGCGGCCGATACGCTCAGCGTCAAGGCGGCGAGCCTCGACCTCGCGCCCAATGTGGTCGACATCGGCAAGTCGGCCTATGCGATGAAGGGCGGCTGGCTGGAGGTGAGTGGCACGCAGGTGCAGCCGGGCGGGTTCCTAAGCGCGTCCAATATGGACCTGCAGGGGGGGGCCATCAACGCCGTTAACGACGCGCTGCGGATCACTAACCCGGATGGCTCGATCAACCAGGCGGCAACCAATGCGCTGATCGCGCAATTGCAGGCCAACCTGGGCGGCAACTACACCACCGGTACGGTTGCCGACGACATTCACCAGAACTTCATCAAGAAGCAAGGGCCATTGCCGAGTTGGGTCGGCACCATCGCGGCTGTGGCGATCTCTATCGTGACGGCGGGCGCCGGTGCTTCGCTGATGGCCGTCATGATGGCCGGCATGCTGTCAAGCATGGCGAGCCAGGCATTGACGACGGGTTCCGTCAACTTGGGCAAGGCCCTGGAAGCGGGCGCGGTGGCTATGGTGATAGCGGGGCTGACTCAGGGCGTGCTGGCTGGTCTGGAACTGCAAGGTGCCGGCGTCTCTACGATTGGCAATAACATCAGCATGGGCGATTGGGCGGCGGCCCAGTCCAATCTGGGTAACTACCTGGGCGCCAGCGCCGTGCACTCCGCCATCACCGCCGGGGTGAACACCGCTGTCTATGGCGGCAGCTTCGGCCGTGCGTTTGCGACTGGGATGGTCGCGGACGTGGCCGCCCTTGGCGCCAATGCCATTGGCTCCGAAATTCCGGGAATCGGCATGCCCAATGCCAGCCCCGGATCGATCCTGGCGAACGTGGCGGCACACGCGCTGCTCGGGTGTGCGGCGCAGAGCCTGACCGGTGGAAGCTGTGAAGGCGGCGCGATTGGTGGGGCTGCGAGTGCTGTCGTGGCGCCTCTGGTGCGCGATGGGCTGTACGGCGGTACGCAGACCGTGGTCGACAACGGCAACGGTACGCAGACGACCAGCTTCAACAACCTGGGCTACAACGCCGCGACGGTGGCACTTGCGATGCTTGCCGGTGGCAGCCTTGCGACCGCGCTCGGCAAAAGCGCCGATGCGGCAGTGGCAGCGGCGCAAAACGAGTCGCTCAACAATGCATTGAGTGTGAAGGTCGTGCCCCGGCCTGTCCCGACGCCGTTTGGCGTGTTGATGGTGCTCGTTCCGGTCGTGACCGATGATCCTATTGGGACCCCAAATAACGGACCGCAGAAAACCGATCCGTTGACCAACCCTCTGGAGGCGCAGAATGGGGGGAGCCCCATGACGACGCCGAATCAGGGGCCGCGGGGATCGACGCTGACGGGTACTCCTGCCAGCAGTCCGCAAGGGCCAACGATCCTAGCCAACCCCGGTTGCGGATCGGCAGCGGGTCTGCCGTGCGCTGCCTTGACAGTGATGGCCTCTGTCCAGGATGGCATCGACAAGCTGTCCAATATGCTGGACGGAGGCTCCGCGACTGGAGATATCACAAGTAACACGCCACTTGGGCTAGGATCGACGGGGAGAACAGTTCCAAATAGCTTGAACGAGCAACTGGCGATGCAGCAGGTCATATCCAATCCAGAGGCAGGAGCAGTACTACCGCTGAATATGACTGATTCACGCTGGCCGGCATCGGTTGGTTGGGTGAAAATGACACAGAACGTCAACGGCGTTGAGATTCACTACTTGCGCAATACGAATACCGGTGCTGTGGACGATTTCAAATTTAAGTGAAAGCCATGCGTGTAATTTGCAATAGCAATAGCGGACAGAAGCTCCCGACTCGGCTGGTGGCCTTGGGCTATACACAGCAGTCGAGTTTTACCGTCTCGGTTGGCAGAGAGTACTACGTGTTTGCCATGGCTCTGTGGCGGGGCGCGTTACTCCTTCTATTGGCAGACGATTATCACCTACCGAATTGGTTTCCTGTGCAGCTGTTCTCAGTAGCCGATCCTCGATTACCGGATGAGTGGTTATTCATGCCCAGCGGAAGCGATGAAGGGATGCTGCAGGCGCTATGGGGGTATGAACAACTGATCACAGATGGGACTCACTACGATGGCCTCTTGGAGCGAGAGCCGGAGGCGCTTCGATATTTTTACGAAGAAGAGAAGCGTCGTCTTCAGAACGATTGATTTGTTGCCACAAACATGGCGTCAACCAAGTGACAACACATACCTCCTTTCATTACGTCGACAGTCCGAGCCAGTATCGCCTCGAGGGCGCTTTCGTTGTTGTGATTCCGCGTGCCATCAGAACGAAGACTGTCTTGCTTGAGAAGCTCGCATCATTGCTCGCGTTTCCCGCCTACTTTGGCTTTAACTGGGATGCGTTGTTTGATTGTTTCCGAGACTTCAGTTGGCTCAATGAGCACATCATTGTGCTCATTCACCCTGAACTTCCGATACTGCCGCGACCCGAGTTGGAGATTTATCTGCGATTGTTGCGAGACTCCGTTCTGGACTGGCGTCCCGGGGATGCTCATCGTTTCGATGTGATATTCGCTAAATCGGACAAGGAGATTGTAGAGGGCTGTCTGCGAGCGGGTAGTTGACTTGCCCCGCTGGGGTGGAGGGCGTAGAGCTGACTGAGCAGTGACTGTGCATTAGGCGCGATTGGTGGGGCTGCGAGTGCTGTCGTGGCGCCTCTGGCGCACGATGGGCTGTACGGCGGTACGCAGACCGTGGTCGATAAGGGCACCTTTCGACTCCCGCAGCGACATGGAGGCGCGCGCTTGTCGGCCGGATTACCCCACCGAGGTGAGCATGGGTATGGTGAGATTGTTGCACGATGACGAGAAAGCTTTGCTTGTCGACATGATTCATGGAACTCCGCAGGCACAAGGGCTGCTTAGCTCGTTGGAGAATGCTGTCGTTGAAGAAATGAACGATGGTGGGATGGGCAGCTTGCGCTTTTGCCAGCTTGGCACTATGGCCCCGCGACGCCTTGGTGCCTTGCTGGCAGAGAGGGAGTTTGTCGATAGCGATGGGATACCGGTAATGGTTGCGATTAACCTAGATGATCGCGGAGAGTTGTTCGAGCTTGATATTTGGAAAGTCGACTTCACCCCCTTGAGGCGGTTTCCTGTCATCGGTAAGCGGCCGGAATGACCCGGGTTGGATTCCCGAAACTGGCGCACGGAGTTCCACGAACATTGGTTCTCGCTGGAACAAGCTCGGGCAATAGCACTAGATCGAGGCGAAGACGTGTCTGTATTTGCCACAGAAATTGAGGCTGCCATTGCAGCATTGAAGGACCTAGTGGCTACAGTCCGATTCGTAACAGGAATACCTACAAAAAAATGAAAGCCTTGAGGGAAAACGATACGTTTCGCCTGCCGAAGGCAGTCGAAGGCACTGTCATAGGCGAGCGCGAAGCTGTCAGCCTGCCGAAGGGGACATTAGTCGCAGTTGTTCTCGTGCACGGTGATGCTCTCGCGCCCTTGGCATACGAAGTGGAGGCGTTCTTGGAAGACAGCGGCCGGTATGTACTGGCTACCGTTGAGGCTAGTGACTTTCAGTAAGCCGATACGGCAATTATCAAGGACATCGCATTCAGGCGCGCCGGGAACACGTGTCGCCGTTCGCCGCGCCCGGAGATCGTCATCTCGCTTGATGGAATCGGCTATTGGAACAAGCAATAATCAATGTGACGGAACGCCACTACTTCGCAATCTATCGATTCAAACGGCTACCTGAATGGGGACACCATTCTCTCTCCGCTTCCAGCGCTTCGGACTCGCTGCAGCATGTTGCCTGGCACTTTCGGCCTGTGCCCCCATGATTGCGACGGTCCCATCGACCATCGAGGTCACACAGCCAGGTGAGCCTGCCAGACGCGTCCAACCCCTGGCGACCGCCACCATTACGTTGGACACCGGTTATTTCCGCACGCTGGCAGACAAGTCGATCTGGTCGAGAGTCGGCCGCGTGCCGCAGGGCGACGTTTATCGGCCCGTTGGCACCATCTTCACGATCGAGGGCCGCCAGGTCCACGAGGCCTACCTGGTCATCCGCGAGAAGACCCTGGTGGGCTTCTATCTGCCCGGGGAACAGCACTATTCCCCGCTATCCACTGCAGTACCTTTGAACTTGGGAGAAATCGAATGAAACGGGTTGCGCGCATGCTGATCGCCGGACTGGCGGTGTCATCGTTGTTGGCGGGGTGTGCTTCGGGCGTTAAGCACGCTGACATGGCGGCCTCGATGCCCACGATGAAGTCAGGCGAAGGCCGGATCTACTTCCTGCGCTCGGCGTCAATGTTCGGCGCTGCGATTCAGCCTGACCTGCGTCTCAATGACCAGGTGGTGGGCGTATCGAAGCCCGGCGGCTTCTTCTTCGTGGACCGCCCGGCCGGCAAGTATGTCGCTTCGGCCGCGACGGAGACCGAGAAGACGCTGAGTTTCGTGCTTGATGCTGGCGAGACGAAGTATGTGCGCAGTTCGCCCTCGATTGGACTGCTGGTGGGTCGCGTCGTGCTGGACCTGGAATCGCCGGAAAAGGCCAGGGAGGAACTGGCCGGACTTAGCTATACCGGCGATGTGGTGAAGGCCAAGTAGCCTGCGCCGGAGAGTGATGGGCTTCAGGGGCTGCGCCGGAATTCAGACAGATTCGCAGTCGCACTTCCCCATCACGAAGTGAGTACCTAGATGATTCCGAAACTTGAGATCCTTATAGGTAGGAAGATTGTGGCTGCCGACCTGACTCCGCATGATGGTGGGTTGTTGTTCTCTGGGAACATTACTCTGAATATCTACCGCTACTGTTTAGTGGGAGCAAACGGTCCAAAGGAGCAGATCCTGGTTGGCTCTGAAGTGCTGGACGTAGAGGAGAAGGCTGATGGCGTTGCTTTGGTCCTTAGCTGCGGGGCCAAGATAGAAATAGATCTGTCAGACGATGCGTACTCCTGCCCGGAAGCAATGCAGCTCCGGGTGCCAGGTCAGCCAATAGTCGTTTGGAATTGAGTTTGCGAACTGATGAACCCGGCTTCGGCCGGGTTCATCGTTTCTGGCTACCGCATGGCCTTGAGGAGAGGTCCGTAGACGTAGGTACCGTTTGCGGTGGCGACCGTGATCAACGTGGGGGATGAATCGGCCTGCAGGCGACGCCATGCGAGGGCGTCGGCCTGGTCGAACGCCTTTCGGCGCAGAAGACATAGAAGTCGAGGAGCGCGCCACCGTGCCAGACAAGCGAAAAGCACGAGCATGAGGAGCGAAGTGACGCCCGCCAGGCGCGCAACCGGGAAGACCGTGGCCGCTGATGGTCAGTTGGCAGGATTCTTGAATCCCCATATTCTTCTGACGGACAGGGGATCCAGCTGCGGTGAGGCCTAAAGCCCACTCAGTTGCCGCAAGTTGTGCGGTGGATTTCCGTAGGGCCACACAGATATTCCATCCATCGTTCTACCAATCTTCAATGAATCAGGAACTAGAACTCCGCAACGCCAAGCGCAAGGCGATGGCCCTGCTACTCGCGGCGACGCTCGTCTTTGCGATCACGATCTTCCTCCCACAAGGCTTTGCCACCGATTGGGTGCGCGCTGCGGCCGAGGCTGCCATGGTTGGCGGCATGGCCGACTGGTTCGCGGTAGTCGCTTTGTTCCGCCGTATTCCGGTACCGGGGCTCGCCGGCCACACCAATATCATCATCCGCAAGCGAGACGACATCGCCGACGGGCTTGCTGTCTTCGTCAAGGAAAAATTCCTCGATGTGAACTCGGTGGTCGCGCTGATCGACAAGCACAACCCTGCACAGGTTGTCACCGATTGGCTCGATTCCGCATCTAATACGCGCCGCATGGGCGATGCCGTGGCACGCTTCGCACGAAGTGCGCTCGACCTGATGGACGAGAAGACAGTCCAGGCATTTGCCAAGGACGCCGTCGATGCCATGATCGATCAGGTGGACCTCACCCAGTCAGCGGCCGGAATCCTCGAAACGCTGACGCGAGACAATCGGCACCAGGCGCTGCTGCGGGAATCGATCACGCATCTGGTGGAGCTGCTCAAGCGTCCGGACACGCGCGACATGATTGCCGGGCGAATCGCGGAATGGCTCAAGCTGGAGCATCCGTACAAGGAGAAAGTATTACCGACTGAATGGATCAGCGGTCATGGCGCGGAAATGATCTCAGCGGGATTGTCGCGCGTGCTGACGCAAGTCGAGAAGGACGACAGCCATGAGTTGCGCAGGAAGTTCGACGAGGTGACCAATAGCTTGATTAAGCGCCTGAAGGAAGATGCGTCGTTTCGCGCAAAGGCCAACGACATCAAGCGCTATCTGCGTGAACATCCGGCGTTCAATGCCTACATCGGGGAGCTCTGGGGCGAATGGAGAGAACGTCTCAAGGCAGACCTGGCGCGCGAGGACTCCGCCATCTATCGCAAGGTGGCGGGCGCCGGCCAGTGGATTGGCGAGGAGCTGGCCCGCAACGAATCCCTGCGGCAGGCGCTGAACCAGCACCTGAGGGATGCCGCGCGCACGATGGCGCCCGACTTTGCGGACTTTATCACGCGTCATATCAGCAATACGGTGCGCAGCTGGGACGCGAAGGATATGTCACGGCAGATCGAGCTCAACGTCGGCAAGGACCTGCAGTACATCCGCATGAACGGGACCATCGTTGGCGGGCTGATCGGAGCGACGCTCTATCTGCTTGCCCAGGCGCCAGCGCTGATTCGATGAGGCGTGCCGGTGGCGGCCAGTCTCGATGTCAGCCGCCAATGCCCGCACGCGGTAGCCGCTCAGCCGCGACAGGCCGTGCCAGCAAAAACCCCTGCCCCCGATCACAACCGATTTCCCGCAGAAACCTTAACTGCTCCTCGTTCTCCACCCCCTCCGCCACCACCGTCAACCCAAGCGAATGCGCCATGGCGACAATCGCGCGCACGATCGCACTGTCACGCCGGTGCGCATCGATACCAGCGAGAAACGACCGATCCACCTTCAGCGTATCCACCGGCAAGGTCTGCAAATACGTGAACGACGAATACCCCGTCCCAAAATCATCAATAGCAAGGCTCACACCACGCTGCGCTAGCTCACCCAGCAGCAATTCCGTCACCCCATTGCCAGTCATTGCCATGCTCTCGACCAGTTCCAGCTGCAGCCTGGCCGGCGGCAGGCCGGTATCGCTCAGGATGCCGGTGAGGTCATGCAGGAACTGCTCGTGGCGGCATTGCCGCGCGGAGAGGTTGACCGCCATCCGGCCGAACGCGAACCCCTCTTCGATCCAGAGGCGCGCCTGCCTGCAGGCTTCGCGCAGGACCCAGGCGCCAATCGACACGATCAATGCCGAATCCTCGGCCGTTGTAATGAACGCACCGGGTCCCAACAGGCCCCGCGTCGGATGCTGCCAGCGCAGCAGCGCTTCCACGCTGACGATGGCCCCGCTGCGCAAGTCATAGACCGGCTGGTAGTGCAGGCGGAATTCATCGGCCGCCAGGGCGTTGCGTAACTCGCTTTCGAGCGTGATCCGCTCCATCGAGGCCGCGGTCATCTGCGCGGCGAAGAAGCGGAAGTTGTTCTTGCCTTCGTCCTTGGCCTCGTACATGGCCAGATCGGCCTGCATCAGCAACTGATGCGGGTCGGTGCCGTCATCGGGGTAGATGCTGATGCCGATGCTCGGCGTCACGAACACGGTTTGTCCGTGTGTGTCGATCGGGTGCCCGACTACCTTCAGCAAGGTCTGGGCAATCTGCGCGACGTGGCGGATGTCTTCGATGTCCTCGATGACCACCGTGAACTCATCGCCGCCCAGGCGCGCTACCGTGTCGGTCTCGCGAACGGATTCCTTGAGCCGCCGGGCAATGCTGATGAGCGCGTGATCGCCCACGCCATGCCCCATGGTGTCGTTGATCAGCTTGAAGCGGTCGAGGTCGAGGAACATCACGGCCACCCGTCTGCCGGCACGCTCGGCGTGGGCGATGGCATGCTTCAGGCGCTCGCTGAACAGGGTGCGGTTCGGCAGGGCCGTGAGCGCGTCGTGCATCGCCAGGTGGTTCAGGCGCTCTTCATCCTTCCGGCGCTGCGTGATGTCCGAAAAGATGGCGGCGTAGTGCGTGCAGCTGCCGTCGGGGTTGTGGATGCCCGAGATCGACAGGTATTCCAGGTAGAGTTCGCCGTTCTTGCGGCGGTTCCAGATCTCGCCCTGCCAGCTGCCTTGCTCGCGTAGCTCGCGCCACAGCGACTGGTAGAACGCGCGGCCCTGCTTGCCCGAGCTCAGTATGCGAGGGGTCTGGCCGATGGCCTCGGCCTGGGAATAGCCGGTCAGTTGCGTGAATGCCGGGTTCACCCGCTCGATCACCCCGTTCAGGTCCGTCACCATGACGCCGTCGAGCGTGGCTTCGAACACGCGGTCGGCCAGCTTCAGGTGGTAGGCGGACTGCAGCAGGGCTTCATCGCGCTCGCGCAGCGCTTGCTGAAGCTCGTGTACATATTCGTACTCGATCGTGCTCAGGATGTCGGCCAGGCTCAGCACGCCCGCCAGTTCGCCGCGGTCGTCGAGTACGCCGACATGGCGGATACGATGTTCGACCAGAGTCTGGCGGGCCATGTAGAGGCTTTGCGACCGCCGCAGCGCGCGCAGCGGGCGCGTGGCGTGTTCGGCCACCGTGCCGCCAAGCGCCTGGGCGGCTGCCAGCCGGACAATATCGCGCTCGGTCAGGATGCCGTACTCGTCCGCAGCGTAGCGGACGACGATGGCGCTCAGCCCGCCGGTGCGCATGGTGTGCATGGCCTCGGTCAGGCTGGTGTCGGGCGCCACCATGACAGGCCGGGACAATTTGACGGAATCGATTGGCCTGGCGCGCAGGAAGAATTCCGCGCCATGGCCCAGGACCAGATCGGTCTGCGAGAGCATGCCGAGCGGACGCTCGTCGTTGTCGACCACCAGGCAATGGCGGATGCCCTTGTTCCTGAAATGCACGACGGCGTCGCCAAGGCGCGTGCGGCCGGGCAGGGACTGCACGGGATGGCTCATCAGCGCGCGGATCGGCCGGGACAGGGCGCCGACGTCGTCGCCGAGCGCCAGCGCATCGCGTTCGGTCCAGATGCCGACCGGCCGGCCCTGCTCCATCACCACAATCGAACTGCAGCGGCGCTCCGCCATGCTGGCGACCACTTCGCTGACGGGGGTCAGCGGCTCGCACGCCAGGGTTGATTTTGATACGAGACGTTCGATCTCGATATCCAGGGTTGTATACGGCATGTCGCGCTCTTGTTCTCTGTGTCTTGTTGTTGTTCGGCCTACCCGTCGGCGATCGCAAGCTTAGTGGCGGGAGGGGAGGCAACTGTTGATACAGATCAAGGTGGCATTTGCGTGATGCCAAACCGACACAGCGGTCAGGATCCGGCAAAAAACAATGCCCGCCATGCCGCCCCGCAGTGTCTGCGGGGCGGCGCGGCGGGCATGCCGATACAGGCTCGGCGCAGACGTGCTGGTTAGGCGCGGCTGGCGTGCTGCGTGAATCCGACCTGGCCAGGCTTGCGGTTCGGTGCGAATCCGTTCTCGGCCAGCGTCTCGGCGGCGCTGTCATAGAACGTGCCGATCTTGTAGATCTCGCGCGCTTCCTTCGCGTTGGCTACGTCGCGGCCGAACTCGCGCGACATGCGCACAAGCTGCTCGATCTGTTCCACGGTGCCCATCTTGCGGTCGCGGCGCTGGGTCCAGATGTTGTCCTCGATGCCGCAACGCACGTGCAAGCCCAGGGCGATGGCCATCATGTTCAGCGGCAACACGTTGAGCATGGAGGTCTCCAGCGTCAGCACCGAGCCATTGGGGCAGGCCCGCACGAAGTTCGCCAGGTTGTAGAGGGTTGGCGCTTCGAAGCCGCCGCCGATCGCCACCCAGGTCAGGATCAGCGGCACGTTGCAGCTGCCCTTGCGCATCATCCGCTCCACCGTTTCCAGCTGCGCGATGGTGGCAAGCTGGAAATGGGTCTGGATGCCATTGCTGCTGAGGCGGCGGATATGTTCCTCCACCCATTCCGGCCCGGCGGGAATGGTCATCTCGCGATAGGCGCGATAGTTCGCCGGCTCGGCCAGCGAGGTGCCGGCCACGTCGGCCGCGCACATCTGCTCGACCACGTTCATCTGGTTGGTGTTGATGGCGATCGTCACCTGGTCCGGCGTGGGCTTCAGCTCGGCCAGCATGTGGCGGGTGTCGTCCGACAGCCACTTGGCGACATCACCGTCGCTCTCGGGCGCAAAGGAAATCGAGCCCCCCACCTGCAGGATCATGTCCGGCACGCGGGCACGGATGCCGGCCAGCAGTTCGTTGAACTTGGACAGGCGCTTGGAACCCTTGCCATCCGCTTCACGCACATGCACGTGCAATACGGTGGCGCCGGCGTTGTAGCAGTCCACGGCTTTCTGGATCTGCGCTTCCATGGACACCGGGATATCTTCCGGGAAATCGGAAGGCATCCATTCCGGACCATAAGGGGCTGCGGTAATCACCAGCTTCTGCTGGTTCTCGGGGAACAGTGAACCGTCGATGAAATCCATGTCTCTCTCCTGGTGGTGGTGGTTGGCTCAGGCGGCCAGTGCGGGTTCGGGGGTACGGCTGTCGGTGGCGCGCTCGCCGATGCCAAACGGCTTGTCGCCGATGATGCCGGCGCGCTCCATCTTGCGGTGGCAGGGCGCGTAGTCCATCACCGCGTAGTGCTGGGTGCTGCGGTTGTCCCAGATGGCCATGCTGTTGGCCTTCCAGCGCCAGCGGACCTGGTATTCGGGAATGAACGCCTGCGACAGCAGGTAACGCAGCAGCTCGAGCGCGCCCGGGTTGTAGTCCTGGCCGTAACGCACATTGGCTGCCGTGTGGAAATTGGTGAAGTGGGTGGTGAAGGCGTTGACGAAGAGGATCTTTTCACCGGTCTCGGGGTGGATGCGCACCACCGGGTGCTCCGGATCGGGATACTGTTCCTTCAGTGCCAGGCGCCGCTCGATCGGCATGGCGGCGCCAAAGCTGGCCTCGATGCTGTGCCGGGCGCGCAGGCCGGCAATCTGCGTCTTCACGTGCTCGGGCAGGTTCTCATAGGCGAGCGCCATGTTGGCCCACATCGTGTCGCCCCCGACGGCGGGGCTCTCCACGCAGCGCAGCACGCATCCCATGGGCGGCGCTTCACGCCAGGTCGCATCGGTGTGCCAGGCGTTCTCGTAGCGGTCCATCGGCTGGTCCGGTTGCTTGTAGATCTGCACCAGGCCCGGGTATTTCGGATGGCTGCCGGCTACCGGGTGATTCTCCAGGCGGCCGAACCGCTCGGCAAACGCGACGTGCTCGGCGCGGGAGATGTGCTGGTCGCGCAGGAACAGCACCTTGTGCCGCAGCAGGGCGGCACGGATCTCTCCGAACAGCCCGTCATCGTGGATGGCATCGGCCAGGCTCACGCCCGTCAGTTCGGCGCCAATGGTGGCGGTCAGTTGTTCTACGCGCATCATGCGGCCTCCGTGCGGGTAATGACGGAAGCCGGGCATGCGATACCGCGTCCTGCCGGGCGATGGGAAATGCTGGTTGAAGTCACTCTTTGTCTCCTGCCGTTTTGGATCGGGGTCAGTCAACGCGTCTTGGCGTCAGGTGAAAATTACTGTCCGGGAAGAGGGGAGACTTTTCATTGCGCGACACGCTCATTGCGTTTGATGCCAAGGGTGGGGGCCCGGCCGCAGCAATTTGATCGCCGTCAAACTTATCGCTTGCTGCCCACACCATCCTTGCAGGAAAGATCAGAGGAGGGCGCATGACGACACAGGTTCGCGCGGCGGCGTTGACGGGTTACTTCGACGTAGCGTCGCAATTGGGGCTGGATACGGAACCGATCCTGCGCGCGGCAGGCGTCTCGCGCGCCTTGCTCGATGACCCGGACCAGCGCATTCCGGTGACCACGGTCATGACCTTGCTGGACGAGGCGGCGCGCGCCAGCGGATGCCAGTCATTCGGCCTGCGCATGGCCGCGACGCGCCAGCTCGCGGACCTGGGCGCCATCAGCCTGTTGCTGACACACCAGGCCACCCTGCGTGATGCATTACGCACCCTCATCCGTTATCGCAGCCTGATGAACGAATCGCTGGCGATGCTGGTGGAGGACGCCGGCACGACGGTGATCGTGCGCGAGGAAATCGTACTGGAGGATGCGCCGGTATCCCGCCAGGCCATCGAGCTCGCCACCGGTACGCTGCATCGCGCGTGCAGTGTCCTGCTCGGTCTGCAGTGGAACCCGCACAGCGTTCATTTCACGCATGACGCGCCAGCCGATCCGCGGCTGCATCAGCGGATGTTCGGCTGCAAGCTGAAGTTTCACAGCGAGTTCAACGGGATCGCCTGTGCCGCCGCGGATCTCGACCATCCCAACCCGATCGCGGATCCGATGATGGCGGAGTACGCGCGCCGCTGTCTGGAGGCGCAGTCGGTGGCCTGCGCGACATCCTGTGTGCTGGAAGTTCGCAAGGCCATCTATTTGCTGCTGCCAATGGGCCACGCTTCGATCGAACAGGTGGCCCGGGGACTGGAGATGGAAGTACGAACACTGCAGCGCAGGCTCAAATCGGCGGGTACCGTGTTCTCCCATCAGGTCAATGACGTGCGGCGCGAACTGGTGGTGCGGTACCTGGTCAGCGGCGGCCATCTGCTGGCCGAGGTGGCGGAGCTGCTCGGCTTTTCGATGCCGAGTTCCTTTACGCGCTGGTTCTCGGGCGAGTTCGGCGTCTCGCCGTCGCAGTGGCGTCAGCGGCTGGTGCAAGCCGTGACACCAGTGGAGTATCGCGCGCCGGTGTGCCTTCGGCATGGTTAGGCCACAGTTTTCAGGGTCGTTTCCTTACCCTCCCGGGCGAAGGCATCTGCCTGCGTCGTTGCGGGATGTTATGAAAACAGGTCAGCGTGGAGCAGCCGCCTTAAGCCTCAATACTCGCGCAGGATCCAGCTGCTGATCGATGCAAAGTACTCACGCAGCCATGCATTGAAGCGCAGGTACAACGGCGTGCCGGCGCCCACGCCGAAGACTTTGCTGAATCCCGCCTTCCGTGCAATGCCCAGGGCGCGCCGCACGTGAAAATCGCTGGTCACCACGATGATCGATCCAGTGTCATCAACACCTTGCTCTTCCAGCATGCGCCGGCTGAACACAAGGTTCTCCTCGGTACTGGTGCTGCGGCGCTCGCGAATCAACCTCTCCGCCGCAACGCCACGCGCCATAAGGTAGTCGGCCATGATGTCCGCCTCGGTGCAATGCCGCTCGAAGTCCTGTCCGCCACTCACCACCACCTTCGCCGCCGGCCATCGCTGGGCTTGCACCAGCCCCTTGTCCAGTCGTGCTTTCAACGCGGGCGATGCCGTGCAGTCTGGTGTGCCGGAGCCAAGGACGATGATCGCCTTGATCGGAACTCCCGCGGGCACGGTCACGCCGGCGTCGCTGCGGATACCGTGGAAGTACACACCCACAGTCAGAAGCCAGACGGCAAACGCGGTCCACGCTGCACGCCATAGCCACTGCCTGCGCCGATTGGCCTGACGCCAGCGTGCGACACGATGCCAGCCCAGCGCGAGCAGCAGGAACGCGATGCCGATGCCGCCGGGGAGCACGATGCCGAAGCTGAACAACCCCATGGACATCAGCCCGATGGCGTCGCCAAGCAGTACGGCGCCCACAAGCGCCAGGGCAAGGCGTATCCATTGCCTGCCGGGATTCAGTGACCGCGCCATGGTCGTCCTCTTGTTAGCTGCCATCGTGCCTGTGCAACGTGTCGCTGCTGAACTTCATGTTTGTCCCTGATTGATGGGCTCGCCGCAGCGGGTGGCTGAGCAAAGGCGAAGGCGACACTATAGCGGCGGGTCGATAACACTGACTGGCTTGTGGCTGCAAGTCGCCTATCGCAGACTCCATCACTATCGATTCTGCGCGTTTCAGCAATGAACTGCCGAACGCGAGCGATGCAGCGTCGCTTGCTTCGCCTGCAAGCCGAGTCGGCCTTTGACTTTGAAGGCGCATGCACCATGCTTACAGGGTCCGTATGCCGCAAGGCGGTCCCGCTGGAAGTCCGTGTGCCGAAAGCGACGCGACCAGCCGATCCAGGGCGCCGCATAGTTCCTGGCGGTCTCTCGCACAGCATGGACATATCCCGCTACATCTCCCGGAGATTCGAACATGAAAGTCCTGATTGTCCTGACCTCTCACGACCAACTTGGCAACACCGGTGAAAAGACCGGCTTCTGGCTGGAAGAACTCGCGGCCCCGTACTATGTGCTGAAGGATGCCGGTGTCGAGGTCACGCTCGCATCGGTAAAGGGTGGTCAGCCGCCGCTCGATCCGAAGAGCAATGATCCCGCCTTCCAGACCGCCGCGACCCGCCGCTTCGACGCCGATGCCGACGCAAAGGCAGTACTGGCGTCGACGCGGAAGCTGTCCGATGTCTCGGCCGGCGACTACGACGCGGTGTTCTATCCAGGCGGCCACGGTCCGATGTGGGATCTCGCCGAAGATGTCCACTCCAAAGCCCTGATCGAAACCACGCTGGCGAGCGGCAAGCCCGTCGCGCTGGTCTGCCATGCGCCGGGTGTGCTGCGTCATGTGAAGGCGAAGGACGGCAGCGCGATGGTCAAGGGCAAGAACGTCACGGGATTTACGAACAGCGAAGAGGCCGCGGTCGGCCTGACGGATGTTGTGCCGTTCCTGGTCGAGGACATGCTGAAGGCAAACGGCGCCAACTATTCCAAGGCCGGAGACTGGCAACCGTATGTCGTCACGGACGGCCTGCTGGTCACGGGCCAGAATCCTGCATCCTCGGATCCCGTTGCCCATGCGCTGCTGACGATGTTGAAGCATCGCTGACACGGAACCGTTCGGCCCTTCTAATACACCCCCGGCACCATCCTCCAGGTCCTCGCGCAATACGCCTCATACTGCGCCCCAAACTCCGATCGCAACAACGCTTCCTCCGCACGGATGCGTGCCACCAGCGGCGGGATCATCAGCAATGTCAGGAGCACGCCCACACCCGAGCGAAAGGCCAGTACCCATCCCAGCGAACTGACGACGAAGCCGAGATAGCTTGGGTGCCGGATCACGCCATACAGGCCGGTGGTCACGAGCTTGTGCCCGCGCTGGATCGCGACCAGCCCGCTGAATCGCTTGCCCAGGATGAAGACAGGCACCAGCCGCAATACGCCACCACCGGCGAACAGCGCCACGCCGATCCAGCGCAGGGTGTCACCGTCGATGACCCAGAAGCCGATGCGGTCGTTCCACGCTGGCACATAGCCGGCCAGCAGGCCGAGCACGCCGAACGCCGCGAGCACCCAGCGGTTGCCGCGGTCTTCGCGTTCGCCGCTGCTGATATTGCCTTGGGAGAAGACGGCGACCACGGCGAGCGCCATGGTTGCTTCGGCTAATACGATCCGCGCGGGATGGGCGAAGAAGGGCGCGATGCCGCCCCAGCCGAGAACGGGCAGCGCCAGGTAGGCAAGGGTGCCTGCCAGGGTGAAGACAGCCATGCCGATGGATGAACGCATGCCGGGCCGCCATAAGGAGGATGCTGAACCTCTAGCGTATGCCGTTTGGCCACCGGTTGCTGGCCGCCCTGGCATGTTTCAATACGGCTTTGCCGAAGACACGTCATGCAGCAAATCATGCCTCTCATCGATATCAGGAATCTCCAGCAAGCCGCCATCGCCTTCGGCGAAGCGCGCGGCTGGGGCAAGTATCACAGCCCCAAGAACCTGGCCATGGCGCTGAGCGTGGAGGTGGCCGAACTGGTCGAGATCTTCCAGTGGCAGACCGAAGAGGAATCGCGCGGGATCATGTCGACGGACGAGCGCGCGCATGTGGAGCAGGAACTGGCGGATATCACGATCTACCTGACGCAGCTCGTGACGGCGCTGGGCGTGGATCTGGATGCGGCAGTACGGGCAAAGATGGAGATGAATGCGAAGAAGTATCCGGCGCTGTCGCAACCAGAGAAATAGCGATTGACGCACATTTTGCGGCCGGTGCGGTGATAATCGCCCCTAATCCCCGCAATTCTTGCGGAGTTTCATTCCGTATTGCAGGAAATTTCGAGCGGTCGGACCAGGGAACGCGCCATGGCAAGAAGAAAAAACACAAGCGTCTTCGAAGATCTCTTTGGGCTGGCAGCGTTGCCGCCATGGTGGGCAGGCATCGTGCTGGCGGCGGTCACCTATGGCTTTCTGCATCGCTACGCCGTCGCGGAGATTCCTGTTCGAGTTCAGCCCGGTCAGATGGGGCAAATGGTTGTTGGGCAGATGACCAAGGCGTTAGCGACTTATGGGCAGTACATCGTGCCACTCATCTTGCTGGCCGGGGCCGCAGCATCCTTCGTGAAGCGCCGCAAGCGCGAAGGGCTAGTCCAAAACGTGGCGGCGGATCGCTCGGGCGCCGCGCTGCGTGGAATGAACTGGCGCGATTTCGAATTGCTGGTCGGGGAGGCCTTCAGGCTGCGCGGCTACGCCGTAGAAGAAACCGGCGGCGGCGGCGCGGACGGCGGCGTTGACCTCCGCCTGCGCAAGGGCAATGAAGTGTTCCTTGTGCAATGCAAGCAGTGGCGCGCCTACAAGGTATCCGTAACCGTCGTTCGGGAGTTGCTGGGTGCCATGGCGGCGGAGGGCGCAACAGGCGGCTATGTTGTGACGTCAGGTATTTTTACTATCGATGCACAGACGTTTGCAAAGGGTAGAAATATTCGTCTAATAGATGGCCAGGCGCTGGCGACATGGATTAATGGGGCTCGCGAAAGTGAACTGATGAAGCGGCCAGAAGCGCATGCGCAGCACGGTCTTCAGGCAAAGGCCCCGCCAACGCCTGCGCCTCGGTTGTCAGATCCTGCTTGTCCGCGCTGCGGAGGGTCTATGGTCCGGCGTATTGCAAAGCAGGGGGCAAATGCCGGCAATTCGTTCTGGGGTTGCGCGACATTCCCAAAGTGTCGGGGCGTGCGGGGACTCTAGGCGAGCGAAGGGCTTATCTGCCCACCAACACCTCCCGCCCATTCACCGCCTGCACCGGCCGCGCATTCATCTTGTACAGCTTTCTGAACGCCTCAAGCTGCGCGGACGAAACCGACACCGGTGTCTTCATCACCACCCATCGCACATCTTCGCTGCAAGGCGGCGTAGTCAGCGAGCCGATGAACGTGTAGTTGTCGCGTTTCGCTGGCAGCAGGTCACCAACGTTGATGTTGCCATCCAACGCGTGCTTGTCACCGGTCTTCGCCGGCAGGCTGGCGAACACCGGTTTTAGCGCCGCATTCGCTTTGCCCGTGCGGAACAGCACGGCGATCACCGCCAGCTTGCCTTCCGCACTCTTGTGCACAAGGTGCGCCACCAGCGGATAGGACTTGCCGTCGATCTTCTCCTCGCTCGGTGTGTGGAAGTGGAACTGCGCAAGCTTGTACTGCGCGCCATCGATGGTGAGCGTGCCGCCATTGGCTGGTTCGACCTGGATGGTGTGGCCGTTGTTGATGACCTCGGCATTCGCGGGCGCATAGGAGAGATCGATGGCCTGTGCCGTGGTGCCGGTCACCTTGCGTGTCTCGATATTGATCGGCGACTGGCGCTGGCCCGTACCACACACGGCGTAGTCCGCTTCGAGGTGGGCCCACTGGCTCGCGCCAGTCTTGCCCTGGTAGGTCCAGTGCGGCGGTTCGTTGGCGCTGGCAATCGACGTGAGAAGCAGTGTGCCCAATGCTGCAATCGCAATGCGTGTCTTCATCTGATGGTTACCGTTGTGGAAACTAAGGGACGAGCAGGCGGCCGCATGCCTGAACGGACCGATGCCCATGGCTCCGGAACGCTGCCTGATTGGCAGGGTTGACCGGGGGAATGCATCAAACCGTCTCATTGGACCGGGCAAGTGTAGCGGGCTATCGGGTGCGACCACGCGAATCCCATGACGCCGGTATGAATGATGCGCCACAAACAAAAACGGGCGGCCTGGCTTGGCCGCCCGGGCGCAGAAACGCGCAGTACCACATGAACACTCAACTACCCCGATACGTCCCGAAGCTCCACGGCGAGCACAGCAGCGGCACATGGTAGTGCTGCGCGGCATCGGCAACGGTGAAACGCACCGGGACGATATCCGCAAACACGTCCGGCGTCTTGAAGTAATCGGCCACCCAGAAGCGTAGTTCGAAATCCCCGGTGCGCGCCTGCGTGGCGGGCAGCATCGGTGTGTCGGTGCGGCCGTCGCTGTTGGTGCGCGCACGGGTAATGAGTTTGGGCGGCTGCGTGCCCATGTCGAACAGTTCGATCTGCATGCCGGCGATGGGCCTGCCGAGCGATACGTCGAGTACGTGAGTACTGATGCCTGCCATGTCGGTCTCCTTGTCAGCAAACGGGCCGCATCAGCTGCCGCGATAGTAGTTGTAGCTCCACGGCCCGAACAGGACGGGCAGGTGGATGCGCTGGCTCGCGTCCGTCACGCGAAAGCGCAGAGGGATCTTCGACAGGAACAGCGGCTGCGGCAGGTTGGCCTTGCGCGCGGCGAAATATTCGTCCACGTGCAGCAGCAGTTCGTAGGTGCCCGTGCGGTAGGTGTCGCCGATCAGCAGCGGCGGTTCACTGCGGCCGTTGGCGGCCAGCGTGACAGTCTGCATGTGGCGCGGCTGGCCGTTGTCGATGCGGTACATGTCGACGCGCATGCCGGCGGCGGGCGTGCCGTGCCAGGTATCGAGCGCGTGCATGGTCAGGCGCGGACTCAGGCCGCCTTGCTGCACGGGGCCGGTGGTCTGGTTGGGCGCGGTCTCGGCCAGCGCGTTGCCGGCCAGCAGCGCGCCGCCGCCCAGCGTCAGGGATTGCAGCGCGAAGCGGCGGCGGCTGGCGTCGAAGTCGGGATCTTGCTGGTCGCGCATATCAGGCTCCACGCTTGTTGGCGAGCTGGCGGATGCCGAACACCACCAGCACCGCAGCCGCGATTTCGATGACGGCCACCACGTACAGGCCGGTGGTGACCTTGCCCGTGGCGGTCTTGATCAGGCCCATCGCATACGGCGCGCCGAAGCCGGCCAGGTTCGAGACGGAGTTGATCAGTGCCACGCCCACCGCAGCGGCGCTCCCGGCCAGGTAGCGGTTAGGCAGCTGCCAGAAAACGGGAATCGCGCTCATGGTGCCAACCAGCGAGGCCGTCATGGCGAGCAGGGCGATCACCGGCGACAGCGCGTTCATGCCGAGCAGAATCGCGAGCACAGCCATGGCCCCGCCACCAACCAGCGCCGCGGTGCTGAAGTGCCAGCGCACTTCATTGCGGCGATCGGAGTGTGCGCCGTTGGCGATCATGCCGATGGCGCCGCACAGGTAGGCCACCGCGGCAATCCAGCCGACCGCCATCGGTGTGGTGAAGCCCACGTCCTTGATGATGGTCGGGATCCAGAATGTCAGCGTCGAGTTGGCGCACAGCAGGCAGAAGTAGATCGCGATCAGCAGCCACACCTTCGGGTTGGTGAACACGCTGCGCCAGTCGTGGCCGCGTTCGCCCATGGCGGCGTTGTCGCGCTTGAGGGCGTCGAGCACCACGCGTTTTTCATTGTCGGTCAGCCACTTGGCCTGCTCGGGCTTGTCGGTCATGTAGAACCAGGCAAAGATGCCGGCCAGCACGGACGGAATCCCTTCGATGATGAACAGCCACTGCCAGCCGTGCATGCCATGCACGCCGCCCATCGATGTCATGATCCAGCCGGCCAGCGGGCCGCCGAGCACGCCGGCGATGGCCGATGCCGACATGAACGTGCCGAATGCGCGCGCGCGGCGTTCCGACGGATACCAGTAGGTCAGGTAGAGAATCACGCCGGGATAGAAGCCCGCTTCGAACGCGCCGAGCAGGAAGCGCAGCGTGTAGAACTGCAGGGGCGTGGAGACATGGGTCTGCAGCATGCAAATCACGCCCCAGCAGATCGTGATGCGCATGATGGTCTTCTTGGCGCCGATTTTCTGCAGCAGCATGTTGGACGGCACTTCGAACAGGAAGTAGCCGATGAAGAAGATGCCGGCGCCCAGGCCGTACACCGCTTCGCTGAACTGCAGCGAATCGAGCATCTGCAGCTTGGCGAAGCCGATGTTCACGCGGTCCAGCCACGCCAGCACCCACAGCACGCCCAGGAAGGGCAGCAGGCGCCAGGAGACCTTGCGGTAGACGCTGGCTTCAGCGTCGTCCGCTGTGCCGGCGAAGATCGGCACGCCTTGCTTCGTAATGGACATGGTGTCTCCTGTCTCGTCAGTTTGCGTCGTGCGGCCCGGCTGCCTGAGAGGCGATGCGGCGGGCGCCGTCGTTTGGTTGGAAGCAAGTATAGGAACGCGCTGACAGGGGGGAACGGGAGGGCTGGTATAGGCCCTATATCAGCATCGATATGGAGCGCAAGGCCTTGTGCGGCGCGGGTTTGCGGGCGATCCGGCGTCAGGTTGGCGGGATTATGGATTACCCTATGCCGGCCCCGTTCCACGCACGCGCTCACAATCACTGTCGTTCCCGCGAAGGCGGGAACCCAGCGGCTTGTCCTCGGCGAGGACCTTGAAAGTCACTGGGCTCCCGCCTTCGCGGGGACGACAAGCGGCGATAATGCGACGATTGCGTCGCCGGCTGCGCCCGGCTGCCATCCTCGCCCAGGACTCCATCATGATCCGCGCCGACGATCCCTTCGATACCTACCTGCTGCGCGTGCTGTGCATCCTGATTGCCGAGCAGAGCGTCTCGCGCACGGCCATCCGCCTGAACCAGTCGCAGCCGGCGATCAGCTCGGCGCTCAAGCGGCTGCGCGTAATCTTCAACGACCCGCTGCTCACGCGCGAAAAGAACGTGATGGTGCCCACCGAGCGCGCCTTGCAGATCGCGCGCAACGCGCAGGCCGCGCTCAGTGCGCTGGACAACCTGCTGGTGTCGGATGACCGCTTCGATCCCGCCACCACCGAGCAGACCTTCACCGTGGCGATGCCGGACTACCTCGCGCCGCCATTCTTTGCGCACGTGGTGCGCGAATTCCGCCGCGCGGCGCCGCATGCGCGCCTGGTGGCCGTGCCGCTGAGCGCGAGCTTCGACTACGAACAGGCCTTGTCGGAAGGCACGGCGGATATCGTCATCGGCAACTGGCCCAACCCGCCGGAACACCTGCACCTGTCCGTGCTGCTGGAGGACGAGGTGGTCTGCATGGTGGCGCAGGACAGCGTGCACAACCAGCCAGGCAAGTTCACCGCGCAGGCCTATCTCGGTGCAGCGCATATCGTGCCCACGCCCTATTCGCGCGACCAGCGCGGGCTGGTCGATTCGGGACTCAGCACCATGCGCGTGCACCGCGACAACCGCGTGAGCTGCCCGTATTTCAATCTTGCACCGAGTCTGATTCCTGGCACCGATCTGATCCTGACCACGGGGCGCCACTTTGCCAACTATCACGCGCAGCAGGTGCCGGTAGCCGTGCTGAGGCCGCCGATCGAGTTTCCGTTCATGCGCTTCTATCAGCTATGGCATCCGTCGCGCCACCGCTCTGCGGCACATATGTGGCTGCGCGGCATGCTGACGGCAGCCTCGCAAGCGTTGCGCAATCTGCGCGACATGCCGGCAGCGTAGCGGTATCGGATTCTGTTATGCGACCTATAGGGTGGCGGGCCTCGCCGCTGCCCGGAGCGCTTCCTATACTCGGCCCGTATTCAACGTCCATGCCTTGCCGACGCGGCGGGTTTTACGGGAGAGCAGTCCATGTCACAGTCAATCGATCTCGCGCCGGTCAACGCGCTGGACCAGGCCGGCTTCGAGCGCGTGTTCGGCAGCGTGTTCGAGCACTTTCCGCAGGCGGCGGCAGGGGCCTGGGCACAGCGCCCGTTTGCATCGGTGGCGGCGCTGCATGACGCGATGATGGATGTGGTGCGCAAGCTCGACGACAAGGGCCAGCGCGATTTCCTGAACCTGCACCCGCTGCTGTCCGGCGCGAACATCCGCGCGGGCACGATGACGGCGGACTCGAATGCGGAACAGAAGAGTGCGGGGCTCGATGCGATGTCGGCGCAGCAGGAAGCATCGCTCGATAACATGAACCAAGCCTATCTCGCGCGTCATGGTTTTCCGTTCATCGTCTGCGTGCGCCACTACACGCGTGAGGGCATCTTCGCTGCGCTGGAGCGCCGCGTGGACCGCAGCACGCCAGTGGAACTGGACGAGGCGCTGGCGCAGATCGCGGCGATTACACGCGGGCGCCTGAACGCGCGGCTGACGGCCCTGGTGTCCTGATCCCGGCTGCGTGCGCGTGCAGGCCGGCGGCGCACGCCCACTGGCCCCTGCCATCCTTCGACACGATGCGAGATTCGTCGTGCGTCGCTGTCGTGAATGCATGCATTCACGAATCGATCCGATGCTCCCTGGCATCGCGCCGAGTCGCTTCTTGCGTGACGATGCGCTGCCATGCAACCGCCGTTGCCATGCAGTGTCCGTCGTCTGTCCGGCCAAGCCGCGCCGAAGCTTCACGTTGATCGCGGCGCAGCAAATGTTTCGCTGCACTGCGTCGCGCGCGCTCGCACACGTCGTCTTGGCGCAGGCGACGTTTGGCTGATCGAACATGCAGACAAGGCGTCGTTCCTTTACAACCCATTACAAAGACTTACAACGCTTGTGCGGTTTGCAACATATTCTCCGGTTAGCTTCCAACAACAAGCGGAGACATACCGTGTCTGACTTTTCCAAATCCTGTTCTTACAGCGCATTGCGCATCGTCGCACTGGCCGGGGCCCTGGGGCTGGCAGCGTGCGGCGGCGGTGGTGGTGATGATTCAGGTGGTGGTGGCCAGGGAACGCTGAAGGTCTCGATGACCGACGCGCCGGCCTGCGGCTTCGACCATGTCTTCGTGACCGTGAACCGGGTGCGCGTGCATACCAGCGCCAATGCCGATCCGGGCGCCAGCGGCTGGGTCAACATCGACGTAACGCCGGCGCGCAAAATCGACCTGCTGTCGCTGACCAACGGCGTGCTGTCCACACTGGGCCAGACCGCGTTGCCGGCCGGTAACTATCAGCAGATCCGGCTGGTGCTCGACGCGAACAATGGGGCCGGCTCGGCGGCGCTGGCCAACTCCGTCGTACCGACCGGCGCTAGCGAGCAGACGCTGGATACACCGAGCGCGGTGCAATCCGGCATCAAGATCAACCGTCCGTTCACGGTAGCATCGGGCACGCTGACCGACCTGGTGCTGGACTTCGACGCTTGCAAGTCCGTGGTGAAACGTGGCAACGGCAGCTATGGCTTGAAGCCGGTCGTGACGGCAATCCCCATGGTGGTCAGCGGTGCCGTGACCGGCGTGGTGAGTTCGGCCCCGGGCGCCAGCGTCTATGCCGAGCGCAACGGCGTGGTGGTGAAGGCGACGGTGGCGGATGCCAACGGTAACTTCACGCTCTCGCCGATCGAGCAGAGCAGCACTGCCGGTCCGGTCGATGTGGTGGTGGTGCCGGGCTCGGCCAATGGCCGCGGCACGGGCATCGTGCGCAGCGTGCCGGTCGTGGCGGGCGGCAGTACCGCGATCTCGACGGCGGGCTCGCCGATGTCGCTGCCGACGTCGGCGTACCGAAAGGTTTCGGGCACGGTGTCGCCGGCATCTGCCGACGTGACGCTGCGCGCGCTGCAACTGGTCAGCGGCGGCACCTTCGAGATTGCCGCAACCGCGGCCGCCAGCGATACCGGTGCCTACAGCTTCTTCCCAGCTGCGCCGGCGCTGCCGGTGGCGGCCCCGGTGATTGGCACGTACCAGGCTGCGTTGCCGATCCCGCTGCAGCCGGACGGCGCCGCGGGCGGCAAGTACAGCGTGCAGGCCACCAGCGCGGCAGGGGTGGTGAAATCGCAGCCGGTGGATGTCAACACCGCCGACGTGATCCAGGACTTCTCGTTCTGATTGGACCGGTTCAACCGGGGGAGCCGGGAGCGGGCGCTTGCCTGCGCCCGGCTTTGTTTCGACTGGTGCCGCCTTCTCATTTCCGCCGGCTGCGGTTTCCCGCTAGACTTCGATTCTCGCGCCCAGGGAGATCGCGCCATGGCAGCACGCACAATGGGCAAGTCCGCATCCACACCGGCCAAGCCGGTTGCCTCCGCACCGCAGCCCGCCTCGCGGCGCAAGACCGGGGCCGATACCCTGATACGTCTGATACGCGTCGGCATCGGCGGATGGAGCTACGCGCCGTGGCGCGACAATTTCTATCCCGACGGCCTCGCGCAGTCGCGTGAGCTGGAATACGCCAGCCGGCACCTGACGGCCATCGAGATCAACAGCACCTATCACGGCACCCAGAAGCGCGCGTCGTTCGCCAAATGGCGCGACGAAACGCCCGATGATTTCGTGTTCTCGGTGAAGGCCTCGCGCTTTGCCACCAACCGCCGCGTGCTGGCGGAATCGGGCGAATCGATCGCGCGCTTTATCGATTCCGGCATCGCGGAGCTTGGCTCGAAGCTCGGGCCGCTGGTCTGGCAGTTCGCCCCGACCAAGCAGTTCGACGCCGGGGATTTCGAAGCCTTCCTGCAATTGCTGCCGGATTCCGTGGAAGGCGTGAAGCTGCGCCACGTGCTGGAAGTCCGGCATGACAGTTTCGCGGTGCCCGAATACCTGAAGCTCGCGCGCAAATACAAGGCCGCCACGGTCTATACCGACTCGGCGAAGTTTCCATCGATCGCGGACCTGACCACGGATTTTGTCTACGCGCGCCTGATGGAAAGCAGCGAGAAGCTGCCGACCGGCTACGGGCCGAAGGCGCTCGACGCGTGGGCCGGACACGCGCAGACCTGGGCCGCGGGCAAGGCGCCGGCTGAACTGGAGCAGGTGGAAGACAAGCAGCCAGCGGCGAAAAAACGCGAAGTCTTCATCTTCTTCATCAACGGCGCCAAGGAACGCGCCCCGGCGGCCGCGCAGGCATTGCTGTCGCGCCTGGGCTGGGCGCCGCAGGAACCGGTGCCGGTGAAAAAGCGCGCCTGAGGGCGGTCGACCGAAACCCCGTTGCTACAATCCGGCATGAACGAAAACTCCCAAACGCCGCAAGCCGGCGCCCCCGCCGCGGATTTCTCCGCCCTGCCGCTGTCGCCGGCCATGCTTGCCACGCTCGCCCAGCTTGGCTATGACGAGATGACGCCGATCCAGGCCGCCAGCCTGCCGTTGACGCTCGCCGGACACGACCTGATCGCCCAGGCCAAGACCGGCAGCGGCAAGACCGCCGCGTTTGCGTTGGCCCTGCTCCACCGGCTGGACACGCGCCGCTTCGACGTGCAGGCCATGGTGCTGTGTCCCACACGCGAACTGGCCGACCAGGTCACGCAGGAAATCCGCCGCCTGGCGCGCGCCGAAGAGAACATCAAGGTGCTGACGCTGTGCGGTGGCTCGCCAATGCGCCCGCAGGTCGACAGCCTGGTCCATGGCGCGCATGTGGTGGTGGGCACGCCGGGCCGCATCCTCGACCATATCGACCGCGGCAGCCTGGAGCTGTCGGCGATCAACACGCTGGTGCTCGACGAAGCGGACCGCATGCTCGACATGGGCTTCTTCGACGATATCGCTTACGTCGCCAGCCGCTGTCCGAGCGAGCGCCAGACGCTGCTGTTCTCGGCGACTTATCCGCCCGGGATCGACAAGCTGACGCAGAAGTTCCTGCGCAAGCCGCGGGAGGTCAAGCTGGCCGAGCGGCACGACAGCACCAGCATCCGCCAGTATTTCTATGAGGTCGAGGAAGGCGAGCGGCTGAACGCCGTGGGGCGCCTGCTCGACCATTTCCGTCCGGCCAGCACGCTGGCATTCTGCAATACCAAGGCGCGCTGCCGTGATCTGGTGGACCTGCTGCGCGCGCAGGGTTTCCAGGCGCTGGCCTTGCACGGCGACCTGGAGCAGCGCGACCGCGACCAGGTGCTGGTGCAGTTCGCCAACGGCAGCTGCTCGGTGCTGGTGGCCACTGACGTGGCCGCGCGCGGGCTCGATATCGCGCAACTGGGCGCAGTGATCAACGTGGAAGTCACGCCGGACCCCGAAATCCATATCCACCGCGTCGGCCGCACTGGCCGTGCCGGTGAAGAGGGCTGGGCCTTCAGCCTGGTCAGCATGGACGAGATGGGGCGCGTCGGCAACCTGGAGCAGCACCACGGCGGCGAGTTCGAATGGCATCCGCTGGCCGAACTGCAGCCGGCCAGCAATGAACGGCTGCTGCCCTCCATGGTGACCCTGCAGATGCTCGGCGGGCGCAAGGAAAAGATCCGTCCGGGCGATATCCTGGGCGCGCTGACGGGCGAGGCCGGCTTTACCAAGGAGCAGATCGGCAAGATCAACGTGATGGAGATGTCGACCTACATCGCGGTGGATCGCTCCATCGGCAAGGAAGCGGTGCGCCGGCTCAATGCCGGGAAGGTCAAAGGCAAGAAGGTGAAGGTGAGGATGCTGACGGAGTGAGGCCTCCACGGGCGACCGCATAGTTTCCCTCAGATCCCGCTTCGCGAAGATTCGTGTAAGTCACCCTGTCAGGGCGCACTATCCTTTGCTAATCTGATGGACATGGCATCTCTGCCGCAGCGCATGATCGACAGAAGAAGGAGTGGGTGATGACAACCGCACGCCAGGTCGTAGAGTCCAAGCCGACTCAAGCCATCTTCAGCATTCCGCCCACGGCGACGGTATATGCCGCGCTGCAGTTGATGGCGGAAAAGGGCATCGGCGCCGTGCTCGTGATGGAGCACGGCAAGATCGTGGGGATCCTCAGCGAGCGCGACTATGCGCGCAAGGTCATCCTGATGCAGCGTTCGTCACGCGATACGCTGGTGCGCGACATCATGACATCGTCGGTCATCTATGTGAGTGGCGACCAGACCACCGACGAATGCATGGCGCTGATGACCAAGCATCGCATGCGCCACTTGCCGGTGATGAATGGCGAGGATTTGCTCGGCATGCTGTCGATTGGTGACCTGGTGAAGGACATCATCTCCGAGCAGCAATTCATCATCGAGCAGCTCGAGCACTATATCCACGGCGGCAGCCGCTAGCTGCCGGACGCAACCAAGGTGGTGCGCTCTGCGCGCACCACCGTTGCCTCTGCCCGTTCCTGAGCGTTTCAGCCTCGTTGTTGCACGGGCGCCGCACGCCATATGCGAGTCGCGCATATAATTATGCGTTTGCTGAATTCGTGAATCCGGCCATCCACCGCGGCGTCTGAACGCTGCGCGCCTGGACTTCCGGCCGGTGCCAGTCCCCCTGCTTTGTTGACCGCCTGCGGCCATCTCGCCGCGCGCTGCTGTTGTCCGCCCATGTCATCGCTTACCCCGGCCAGTCAGGCCAACGCTTCCATTCCCCTTGCCCCGGCCATTGATCACCACGCCATCATGCGCGTGATCGGCGGCATCGTGCTGTGCATCCTGCTGGCGGCGCTGGACCAGACCGTCGTCATCCCGGCCGTGCCGGCGATCGCCAATGACCTGAACGGTTTCGGGCACCTGTCTTGGATCGTGACGGCGTACCTGATTACCTCGACCGTCGCCACGCCGCTGTACGGCAAGCTGTCCGACAGCTTCGGACGGCGCCGGCTGCTGATGGTGGCGATCACGCTGTTTATCCTGGCCTCGGTCGCGTGCGCCATGGCGCAGTCGCTGGGGCAGCTGATCCTGTTCCGCGCGCTGCAGGGGATCGGCGGCGGCGGACTGATGTCGCTCGCGCAGGCGGCCATTGCCGACGTGGTGGCACCGCGCCAGCGCGGGCGCTACCAGGGTTATCTGGCGACGGTGTGGGCGGTGGCTTCCATCGCCGGGCCGCTGGTGGGCGGCTGGGTGTCCGACAACCTGTCGTGGCGCTGGCTGTTCTGGATCAACCTGCCGCTGGGCGGGCTGGCGATGGTGATGTGCTACCGCGGCCTGGCCATGCTGCCCGTGCGCGGCGGCCGTGCGCGCGTGGACTGGCTCGGGGCGCTGCTGCTGGCCGTGGCCATCGTCGCGTTCCTGCTGGCGATGAGCTGGGGCGGCGACGTGTTCGACTGGCTGTCGCCGCAGCTTGGCCTGCTGGCCTTGCTGACCGTGGGCGCCGTCGCCGCGCTGGCCTGGCAGGAGCGCCGCGCCGCCGATCCGATGCTGCCGCCGCGGCTGTTCGCCAACCGTGCCTATGTGATGGGCGTGGCGGCTTCGGCGCTGGCCGCGCTGAATATCTTCCTGTGTATTTTTGCCCTGCCCCTGCATTTCCAGCTCATGCGCGGCGCCGATGCGTCGATGTCGGGCCTGCTGGTGATGCCGTTCCTGCTGGCCACCGTGGCGGGCAACTTCATCGTGGCGTGGCTGGCGCCGCGCGTGGGCCGCATGCGCGGCATCCTGACGGCCGGTTTCGTGGCTGGCATGCTGGGGCTCGCCGTGCTGGCGCTCTCCACGTCCGCCGTGCCGCTGGCGGTGGTGCTGCTCGCAATGGCCGTGGGCGGCGTCGGACTGGGCATGGTCATGGTCGGTACGCTGATGAGCGTGCAGAACGTGCTGGAGCGCCGCGACACCGGCGCCGGCACCGGCGCCCTGCTGGTGCTGCGCTCGCTCGGCAGCGCGCTGGGCGGCGCGTTGGCCGGCACGCTGCTGACGCTGGAGTTTCGTCACGCCACGGCCGCCGCCGGGCTGACGCAGGCGCTGGACCTGGGTGCGCTGCGACACGGCAGCGAAGCATTCGCGCAGCTCTCGCCGATGGTGCGGCAGGTGCTTGCCGCGGGCGTCGAATCGGGCTTCCAGCTGATCTTCGCCGTGGGCGCCGTGGCCGCGCTGCTGGCACTCGGCATCGTGCGCTGCATGCCGGACCTGGAGCTGCGCGGCAGCGTCACTGAACACGCCGCCACGCTGGCCATGGACTGAGCCGTCGCCGGCGGCAAGGCGGCCAACGGCGTAAACTATGGCGTACCCGATACAGCGAGACACCCCCGCATATAGAGACAGGAGACATCGCATGAACCGCCGTCAGACCGCCCTTGCCGCTGCATTCCTGCACCCTTCCGCACTGGCTGCGGCACTGGCGCTTGCCGCCGCCAGTGCCGCGCTCCTGCCGCACCCGGCGCGTGCCGCTGACAGGTCCGCCGCTATCCCGGCCGCTGCGCCGGCCGGCAACTGCCCGGCCTCGCTCAATTTCCAGTTCCCGCGCCTGCAGGACGAGGCGCCGCAAAACCTCTGCCAGTACGCCGGCAAGGTGGTGCTGGTAGTCAACACCGCGAGCTATTGCGGCTTCACGCCGCAGTACGAAGGGCTCGAAGCGCTCTATTCCAGGTATCGCGACCGCGGGCTGGTGGTGCTGGGATTCCCGTCCAATGACTTCTCGCAGGAGCCGGGGTCGTCCAAGGAGATCGCGGATTTTTGCTACAACACCTACGGCGTCAAGTTCCCGATGCTCGGCAAGTCGCACGTTCGCGGCGGCGATGTCAATCCGATGTACGCGATGCTGGCGAAGGAAACCGGTACCGCGCCGAAATGGAACTTCTACAAGTACCTGATCGACCGCAGGGGCAATGTCGTGGCCAGCTACAACAGCATGACCACGCCCGACGACAAGCAGTTCGTGGCGAAGATCGAGCAGTTGCTGTCCAGCCAGCGCTGAATCGACCGAACCTGTCTTTCGCCTGCGACAGCCCGGCCATGGCCGGGCAGTTTTGCCTGGAGAAATTGACCTGCATCAAGCTCCCATCGCCGCCGGCTGATTAACGTCGCCGCTTTCAGACGGCGGAACCAGACGATGGGCATCACCCTGTACGACGCAGACGGACACACCTGCCTGATGTTTGCCGACCTGGTCGAAGAGGCGCATGGCGAGGTGGTGCAGACCAACCAGTTCCTGGTGGTGGACCACGGCCACGGCGCGCTGATCGATCCGGGCGGCAACATGACCTACAGCGAGCTGTACCTGGCTATCGGCCGCTACTTTCCGCCAAAGCAGCTCGATTACGTGCTGGCTTCGCACGCGGATCCGGATATCGTCGCTTCGGTCGGCCGCTGGCTGACCGGGTCGGACTGCAAGGTGCTGATTTCCCGGGTCTGGGCGCGCTTCCTTCCGCATTTCTGCCAGGCTGGCAAGACCGCTGGCCGCATCGTGACCATCCCCGATGCCGGCGCGCATATCCCGCTGGGCCGGAGTTCGCTGATTGCCCTGCCGGCGCACTTCCTGCATTCCGAGGGCAATTTCCAGTTCTACGATCCGGTCAGCAAGATCCTGTTCTCGGGAGACCTGGGCGCGGCCATGACGAGTGCCGGCGAGGCCGGCACCACCGTCACGGATTTCGATGCCCACGCGCCGCGCATGCTGCCGTTCCACCAGCGCTACATGAGCGGCAACCGCGCCTGCCGGCTATGGGCGGCCATGGCGCGCACGCTCGATATCGAATGGATCGTGCCGCAGCACGGGCCGTCGTTTCGCGGCAAGGCCATGGTGGCGCGCTTCATCGACTGGGTCGAGAACCTGCAGTGCGGGCTGGACCTGCTTACCTCCAATCACTATCGCGTGCCGCCAGCGCGCGCCACGATGGACTGATCAGCCGCGGAGCAGGCCTTCCGCGCGCATGGCTTCCTGCACGGCGGGGCGCGCGGCGACGCGCGCGAGGTATTGCTGCAGCGATGGGTATGCCGTCAGCGGCATCATCAGCATGCGTGCCCAGCCCAGAATCGTGAAGCAGTAGGCATCGGCCACGGTAAAGGTGCTGCCGGTCAGGTACTCGCTGGATTGCAGGTGGCGGTCGAGTTCGGCGAAGCGCAGCTGCAGCCTGGCCTTGCACACCTGCGCGGTGCTGTCGGCGGTTTCCTTGTGCCACAGCCACGGGCTGAACACCTTGTGCAATTCCGTGGAGACCAGCGTGAGCCAACTGATGGCTTCCAGCCGTTCTCGCGTGCCTGCAGCCGGCAGCAGCCTGCTTTCGGGCACCAGATCGGCGACGTACTGCAGCAGCGCGGCCACTTCGCTGTGGCGCGAGCCGTCGTCGAGCTGCAACAGGGGCACGTAGCCGCGGGGATGGATCGCGTAGAAATCGTCGCTGCCGTTCTCGGCTTCCACCAGCTTGTGGTGGACCAGGTCGACCCTGGCGAGCGTGACCGGCAGTCCCGCTTCACGCAGGGCGATGTGGACCGCCATCGAGCAGGCGCCGGGGGAATAGTAGAGCTTCATCAGGGTGTCCTATGTCGCGTTGGGCCACGGCGTGATGCAGTGGCCGTGCACGCAGTCTAGGACTTGCACGGGTGGCAGGCAATGCGCAGGGGCGTGCCCCTGCGCATTCGCACCGGGTGCGCTCAGGCGAGCAATTGCGAGAGCGCTGCCGGCAGGCCGGCATTGGGCTTGCGCGGCGGCCGCGCGAAGCTGCCTTCGCGCGTGGTGCCGGCCTGCAGCGCGACCAGCGATTCGCAATGGCGCACGGCGCTGCTGACGCCATCGACGACCGGCACTGGAATGCGGCCCTTGAGCGAACGCGCCAAGCCAGCGAGCGGCGCGCCGGCGACGATGATGACGTCAGCGCCATCTTCGCGCACGGCCTGCAGGCTGAGTTCTTCCAGCCGCGCGGCATGGTCTTCCTGCACACTGCCGATATCGCGCAGCGGTTCCTGCAGCGAACGAATGCTTGCGAGCCGCGACGAGAGCCCGTTGCTTGCCACGCATTCGCGATACCACGCCTCGATGCGATGCGAAATCGCGATGATCGAGAAGCGTTGGCCCAGCAGGCAGGCGCTGGCCAGTGCGGCCTCGGTCATGCCGACCACGGGCACGTCGAACAGCTCCTTGAGTCCGGCCAGGCCCGGGTCGCCGAAGGCGGCGACGACCAGGCCGTCGAACTTGCCGGCATGCTCGGCGGCGGCGCACGCGGTCGCGTAGCCGCCCACCAGCGCTTCAAAGCGCGTTTCGATATAGGCCACGCCGAACTGCGCAGTGGCCATGGTGATGTTCGTCTCGGGCGCGGCAGTGCGCAGCGCTTCCGCGTGGATCAGGTCGGTGACCGACTCGCTGATGTTGGGGTTGACGATCAGGAGATTCATGATGGGTTTGCGATGGATTCCGCGATGTGTTCGGTTCAGACCTCGGGTTGCCCGGCTTCCAGGAACCTGCCGCGTCCGGCCGCGGGCTCCAGGTACTCGCCGTTGCGCACCAGCATGTCGCCGCGCGAGAAAGCGGTCACGGGCCAGCCCGTCACTTCGATGCCTTCATACGGCGTGTAGTCGACCGCGTGATGCAGCGCGTCGTTGGTGATGCGCACCTTGCGCGCGGGATCCCACAGCACGATGTCCGCATCGGCGCCGACCGCGATGGTGCCCTTGCGCGGATACAGGCCATAGATCTTGGCCGGACGGTACGAAGTCAGCTCGACGAACTGGTGCAGCGACAGCTTGCCGCGCGCCACGCCGTCGAACAGCAGCGGCAGGCGCGTTTCAATACCCGGCACGCCATTGGGAATGTGGTCGAACGCATGCTCGGTGCTGCCGCCCAGCTTCTTGCCTTCCGGATCGTCGTAATTGAACGGCGCATGGTCCGACGAGAACACGCTGAATACGCCGTTGACCAGCGCGCGCCACACGGCGGCCTGGTTCTCCGGATCGCGCGGCGGTGGGCTGCAGACGCACTTGGCGCCTTCATAGCCGTCATCGCCGGGCAGGCCCATGTCGTCGGCGGTGAGGTACAGGTACTGCGGGCAGGTCTCGGCCAGGATCTTCAGTCCACGGCCCTGCGCCCAGCGGATTTGCTCGATCGCTTCCTTGCCCGACACATGCACGATCAGGATCGGCACATCGACCAGTTCGGCGAACGTGATGGCGCGATGCGTGGCCTCGCGCTCGACCGGCGCCGGACGCGCCAGGCCGTGGAAGCGGGGCGCGATGCGGCCTTCGCCGGTGAGCTTGTCGGTCAGCCACGAGATGCAATCAGAGTTCTCGGCATGGACCATCACGAGCGCCTTGTGTTCGCGCGCGACGTCGAGCACCTCCAGCATTTCGCGGTCCGACAGCTTCAGGTCGTCATAGGTCATGTAGACCTTGAACGAGGTGTAGCCCTGGCGGATCAGCGCGGGCAGCTCGTCCTGCAGCACGGCGGGCGTCGGGTCGGCCACGATCAGGTGGAACGCGTAGTCGATCACGGCGCGGCCTTCGGCGCGGCTGTGGTAATCGGCGACGGCTGCCTTGAGCGAATGGCCCTTTTCCTGCGCGGCGAACGGGATCACCGTGGTGGTGCCGCCGCACACGGCCGCGCGCGTGCCGGTGAAGAAGTCATCGGCCATGCGCATGCCGTCGGGCATGGGCTGGTCCAGGTGGCAGTGGCCGTCGACGCCGCCGGGCAGCGCGAGCAGGCCGGTGGCGTCGATTTCGCGGTTGCCTTGCGGCAGGCCCTGGCCGAGCGCGACGATGCGGCCGTCGCGCACGCCGATATCGCACTGGAAGCGGTCGGAAGCGGTGACCACGTCGGCATTGCGGATCACGAGGTCGAGGTTGTTGTCTGCGGGCATGGTCATCACTCCGGTTCGTTGACTCGCTGCCTTACTGGACTTCGCGGAACAGCTGGCCCCAGCCGGTCAGCGCGCGCGTATCCACGCCGGCCAGGCGCAGCGACTTCCACACCACGGTGGAGATGGTGTCGTACACGGGAATGCCGGTCTCGGCTTCCAGCGCTTCCACCAGGTGCGCCGCGCGCAGGTTGGTGCAGAACGTGGTGATGGCCTGCGGCGCGTCCTTGGCGAGTTCGCGCACCATGGTGCGGATAGTGTCCTCTTCGACCTCGGCGAAGCTGTAGTTCACGTGCAGGTCCAGATGGCGCTCGGCCGAGCAATCGAAGCCGCTGCGCTGGTAGTTGGCGACGATGCGTTGCTGAACGTCGTCGAGGTACGGCGTGGCCAGCCCGAAGCGGCGCGCACCGGTCTTTTCCAGGATCTCGTTGAGCGCCAGCACCGACGTGGTGGCGGGAATGCCCGTGGCTTCGGTGATCTGCTTGCACAGTGCCTCGTCCTTGTCGAAGCCGAGCCAGCCCGACGACGTGCCATTCCACGCGATCACGTCGACGCGCGCATCGGCCAGCAGGCGCGCGGCGCCCAGGATCTTCTCGAGGTCGAACTGGCCCAGCGCCTGGTCGCGCAGCGAGATCTCGGTGACGGTGAAGCGAGAGAAATGCGCGCTTACGTTTGGCAGGCCGCTGACCATCGCGCTGGTGATCGGTTCGAGCGCGGTGTTGGAGGACGGCGTCAGCATGCCGAGGCGGATTTGCTTGGTCATTGCAGTAGTTCTCAGGAATGGTGCGGGCGCCGTCGTGCGCGGCGCTCCGTTGTTTATTTTTGGGCTTACTGTTCGGGCTTGTCGTTGAAGGCGAGGGCGGTGCCGGGCACGCGCGGGCTGGTGCGTGCCAATTCGAGCTCCTTGCGCAGCGCTGCCTGTCGCGCGGCATCCGGGTGCACGGCGTTGCCGGCCTGCAGCGCGGGCAGCACGTAGTCGTTCACCATGCGGCGGTACAGGTCGAGGTAGGCTGCGTCGCGCAGGCCGCCTTGCGTGGACATGATGCTGTTCATCACGATGACCGCGTTCTGCTTCGGCAGCACGGTGATGAACTGGCCCTTGTAGCCCATGGCGCTGAATTCGCGCTCGCTCTTCACGATGTTGTTGACCCAGCAGTAGAAGCCATAGTCTGGCGCCGGTCCGGACGGCGTGGTCATGCGTGCGACCCAGGATGCCGGCACGACCTGCTGGCCGTTCCAGCGGCCCTGGTTCAGCATCAGCAGGCCGAGCCTCGCCATGTCGATGGAGCGCAGGCGCAGGCCCCAGCCGCCGGAGACCGCGCCCTTGCCATCGGCACCGTCCCAGCGGTAGTGCTGCATGCCGAGCGGCTTGAACAGGCGTTGCTCGGCATATTGCTGCTCGGGCAGTCCGGTGACCTGGCTGATGGTGGCGCCGACCAGCACGGGATTGACGTCGATGTAGTCGAACTCGGTGCCGGGCGCGACGCGTACGCTGGCGGAGGCCGCGACCTTGAGCCGGTCGGGCACGCCGTAGTAGAGCGTGTCAGTGCCTTCGACGAGCTTGTACGACAGCCCGCTCGACATCGACATCAGGTGGCGCAGCTGGATCGCCTGCTTGTTGGCAAGCGCCGGCGCAAGGTCGGGGCGCGCGGCGGCAAGGCGTGCGGCCGGCGCGTCCTCGGCGTTGAGCTTGCCGTCTCCGACCAGCGTGCCTACCAGCAGGGCGCTGATGAATTTGGTGACGGAATACAACTCATGGTTGTAGTCGCGCGAGAGGCCGTCGCCGTAGCGCTCGAACACGAGCTTGCCGTCCTTGATGACGAGCAGGCTGCGCACGTCGAGCTTGTCGCGGCGGATCCATTCGGACAAGGCCACGAGCTTCGCCGAGTCGACGCCGACAGCCTCGGGTTGCGCGGCCGGAATGCCATCGGCGCTTGCACGGGCGGGTGCCGCCGGGGCGGCGTGGACCTGCAGGGCGCCGACGGCAAGCACGGCGGCGGCCAGCATGCGGGGGATGCGAGTCATGATATGTCTCCTCCTCCTCGCCGCGCCGTCCGTTGGACGGACGCCTGCGCGACGGGTGCGGATATGGCTTTCTTAGGGACCGGTGCGGGTCAGACCGGAATCTTCGTCTCGTAGTCAATCGAGGTGGAGGCCAGCAGCAGGCCCACGCCGGCCGCCGCGAAGAACATCAGTGCCAGGAAGTAGGAGCCCGTGGCCTGCACGATCAGGCCGACGATGATCGGCACGCTGATGCCGGCGATATTGCCGCCCAGGTTCATCAGGCCGCCCAGGAAGCCAATCTTGTTGCGCGTGCCCAGCATCGACGGCACGGACCAGAACAGGCCGCACCAGCGCAGGAAGAACATGGTGGAGGAGAGCAGCGCCACCACGGCCACCGCATTGGCGACATAGGCCACCGAGAAGATCGACACGGTGGCGACCACGGCCGCGATACCGAACAGCGTGCGCATCACCACGTTGGGGCGGCCGCCGGCTTCCTTCCACTTGTCGGCGATCCAGCCACCGACGAGTTCGCCCACGAAGCCGCTCATGAAGATAAGGAAGCTCGCGCCGCCCATCGTCTTCAGGTCAAAGCCGCGTGCCTTGCTCAGGTAGGTCGGCATCCAGGTCAGCAGGCCGTAGAACACGGCGTTGAAGCACATCCAGCTGATGGCCATGCACCACACCGAGCGGTACTTGAAGAAGTCGAGCGAACGGCCGGACAGGTTGGTCGGCTCGGTGCTGTGTTCGCGTGCGTGGGCTTCCTCGATGTGACGTGCTTCGAGTTCATTGACGCCGCTGTGTTCGCGCGGGGAATTGCGGATGTACCACCAGGCCACGAAGCCGGCCAGCACGGTGCCGACGCCGGCGACCACGAACGACATGCGCCACGAGCCGAGTTCGCTGATGAGTCCGGCGATGATGAGCGAGCCGAGCGCCGCGCCCAGCGGCGCGCCGCCGTCCAGCAGCGTGGCACCGCGGCCGCGTTCGTTCTGCGTCATCCAGATGGCATTGAGTTTGCCGCCGGCCGGATAGATCGGCGCTTCTGAGGCGCCCAGCCCGAGTCGGGTCAGCAGCAGCGCGGTGGCGTTGGTACAGACCGCCGCGATGGCCTGGAAGAAACCCCAGAACACGGTGGCGCAGGCAATCACGATGCGCGGCTTGTACTTGTCGGCCAGCATCCCGCCCGGGATCTGCATGAATGCATAGGTCCAGAAGAAGGAACTGAGGATCAGCCCCTGCATGGCGGGGCTGAGGTCGAACTCCTTGGCGATCAGCGGCATGGCGACCGACAGCGACGCGCGGTCGATGTAGTTGATCGCGACGAGCATCAGCATCATCAGGAAGATTTTCCAGCGCACGCTGCTGCGCGTGGCCGTGAGGGTGCCGGCTTGGCTTGTCGTTTGCATGACGGGGGTGTCTCCTTACTCCAGGTCCTTCAATTGAGGCGTTTGTAGTCTGTGTCGCGCAACTGGATCGGAGTATAGGATACGTAATCTGTAATTACAACTCACGTAAGTCATTGATTTTGTGTAGATGCAATTGCACAATTGTGGGTGTGATAGCCTTCGGTTGGTGCAAATTTCCCCATGCTGGTGACGTCCGTGACACAAACGCTTCCGAAAACTGCCCGTCTGCGCACTTTGGGCATGTCCGCCGAAATCGCGGCGCGCCTGCGCACGATGATCGAAGAGGGCGAACTTCCGCCCGGCGAGCGCATCGACGAGCGGGCCTTCTGCGAGGCGTTCGATGTCTCGAAGACGCCGCTGCGCGAGGCCCTCAAGGTGCTGGTGGCCGAAGGTCTGGTGCTGCACCGGCAGTACATTGGCTACCGCGTCGCGCCGCTGGATCTTGACGAACTGCGTTCGACTTTCGAAACGCTGCACGGCCTGGAGGCGACCGCTGGCGAGCTGGCCGCTCAGCGCCTGGACGATGCCGCGCAGGCCAGGCTGGAGCGCCGCCACCAGGCCATGATCGACGCGCACGAGGCGGGGCGGCGCACCGACTATTTCCGTATCAACCAGGAAATCCACCAGCTCATCATCGACGGTGCCGCCAACCCGGTGCTGGCGGCGGTCTATGCCGCGCTGATGAGCAAGGTGCACCGCGCCCGCGGCGCCGCCAACGCGGATATGCTGCGCTGGCAGGAGTCGCATGAGGAACATGAGGAAATCATGGCGGCGCTGCGAGAGCCGGGCCGGCCGCGCCTGGCTCAAGTGCTGCGCCGGCATTCCGAGAACACCGCCAACGAAGTGATGACCGTCGTCGCGCGCTCGCTCGCGGGGGTAGCCGACCGGCAGAACAATCCATCCAAGGGAAAACAATGAAACTGGTGAGAACTGGCCAGCCCGGCGCCGAGCGCCCGGGCCTGATCGATGCGCAGGGCAAGGTGCGCGACCTGTCCGGCGTGGTAGGGGACATCACCGCCTCGCAGCTGTCGCCGGATGCGCTCGCACGACTGGCTCAGGTCGATGCGGCCACGCTGCCGGTCGTGGAGGGCACGCGCTTTGGCGTGCCCTGGACCGGCATCGGCAAGATCATCGCGATCGGCCTGAACTATGCGGACCATGCGGCCGAAGCAGGCATGCCGATCCCGGCGGAACCGATCGTCTTCCTCAAGGCCAACAGCTCGCTCAACGGCCCCGATGACGATGTGATGCTGCCTTACGGATCGGTGAAGTCCGACTGGGAGGTGGAGCTGGGCGTGGTGATCGGCAGCACCGCACGCAATGTCTCGCGTGAAGACGCGCTGAGCCATGTGGCCGGTTACTGCGTGGTGAACGACGTCTCTGAGCGCGAATTCCAGATCGAGCGCGGCGGCACGTGGGACAAGGGCAAGGGCTGCGACACGTTCTGCCCGGTCGGCCCGTGGCTGGTCACGCGCGACGAAGTGCCCGATCCGCAGGCGCTGGGCCTGTGGCTGGAGGTCAATGGCGAACGTGTGCAGAAAGGCAGCACGGCGACCATGGTCTTTGACGTGGCCACGGTGGTCAGCTACGTCAGCCGCTTCATGACGCTGCAACCCGGCGACCTGATCGCCACGGGCACGCCGCCGGGCGTGGGCATGGGCTTCAAGCCGCCGCGTTTCCTGAAGGCGGGCGACACGATGCGGCTGGGCATTGAAGGGCTGGGCGTGCAGGGGCAAAAGGTGGTGGCGTACGAGTGATGTGCCGATTGTGTTCCCTCTCCTCTCATGGGGAGAGGGGTGGTTAAGGCACCACGCTTGACCCTGCGCCAGCCTTCCCCACCAACCCCTCTCCCGCAAGCGGGAGAGGGAGCACGCAAGAGGCGCGGCGTAGACCTCCTCAAGGTTCCCGGCAGAAACCCTTTCATACAAAGCGTCGGGTTTCCATACAAAGCGTGCCGCGCGAGCAACAGTCCCGGTGTCGAAAAGGGCCCGATTACAGGGATTTACATGAAATCCCCGGCATGACGGTTGCGTTGCGATTTCTAAGTGAAATACTGGTTATAAGGACGGCGCATCTGACCGTCCACAGTCTTCGCCAGAAAATCAAGCCATGTCCGAGCACGCCCCCGAGATCGAGACTTACCTTGGTACCACCCTGAAGCGCCGCTTCTGCGCGCTGGCCGACACCCTGGACAGCCGCGCCGAACTCGAAGCCATCCGGCGCAACATCCACCAGAACCCCGAACTCGCTTTTGACGAAGTCCGTACCTCCGGGCTCGTCGCCAGTCTCCTGGAGAGCTGGGGCTACGCGGTGACGCGTGGTGTCGGCGGCACGGGCCTGGTGGGCACGCTGAAGTCGGGCACCGGGGGACGCAGCATCGGTATCCGCGCGGACATGGACGCGCTGCCTATCCACGAGCGCACCGGCCTGCCATATGCGAGCGCGAACGAGGGCCGCATGCATGCGTGCGGCCACGACGGCCACACCGCCATCCTGCTGGGCGCAGCCAAGCAACTGGCCCGCACCCGCAACTTCAACGGCACCGTTCACATGATCTTCCAGCCGGCCGAGGAAATCGGCGCTGGCGGCGGGGCCGAGCGCATGCTGGCCGATGGCCTGTTCGAACGCTTCCCATGCGACGCCATCTTCGGCCTGCACAACCACCCGGGCGTGGAGCAGGGCCATTTCCTGTTCCGCTCGGGCCCGTTCATGGCGGCCTGCGACACGGTCACCATCACCATCCGCGGCAAGGGGGGCCATGCCGCGCGGCCGCATCAGTCAGTGGACCCGATCCTGGTGGCGGGCAGCCTGGTGATGGCGCTGCAGTCGGTGGTATCGCGCTATGTCGACCCGAACGAAACCGCCGTGGTCACCATCGGCACGCTGCACGCGGGCCACGCGCCGAATGTGATCCCGGACAGCGCGCGCATGGAAATCAGCGTGCGTTCGTTCAGCCCGGAAGTACGGGCCTCGCTGGAGGCTCGCATCCGCCAGCTCGCGATCGCGCAGGCCGACGGCTACGGCGCCGTGGCGGAGGTGAACTATGTACACGGCTACCCGGTGCTGATCAACAGCGAACGGGAAACCGAATTCGCGCGGCAGATCGCCGAGGAACTGGTCGGCGCCGAGAAGGTGGTCACGCAGGCCGCGCGCATTACCGGCAGCGAGGACTTCGCCTACTACCTGCAGCAGCGGCCCGGATGCTTCGTGCGCCTGGGCAATGGCGCCAACCAGCCCTTGCTGCACAACCCGGGCTACGACTTCAACGACGAAAACCTGACGGTTGGCGCGGCGTACTGGACGAGGCTTGTGGAGCGTTACCTGTCCCGGTAATCGGGTTCATCGAAAAAACGCGCTTGGCGGTACGCCGAACTGCCGCTTGAACATCGTCGCAAACGCGCTCGGGCTCTCGTAGCCGAGATCGAGCGCCACATCCACCACCTTGCTGCCCGCGGCCAGTCGCTCCAGCGCCGCCAGCAACCGCGCCTGCTGCCGCCACTGCCCGAACGTCATCCCGGTTTCCCGTGCGAAGCGGCGCTGGATGGTCTTCGGATCGACCCCGAGCCGTTCGCCCCAGCCGGCCAGCGTCAATGAGGTATCGGGCGCGGCGATGATGGCATCGCAGATCTGGCGCAGTCCGGCATCGGCCGGATGCGGCAGGTGCAGCGGCAGCGTCGGCACCAGCACCACCTCGTCGAGCAGCAGGCGCATCAGCCGCCCGTCGCGCGAATCGGCGGAGTAGGGCAGCGGCACGTCGATCGCGGCCAGGATCAGTTCGCGCAGCAGCGGCGAGATGCCAAGCACGGTGCAGCGCCGCGGCAGGTCCGGCGCCGCGTCGGGACGGATATAGGCGGTGCGCATCCGTACCTGCCCCACCATGCGGATCCAGTGCTGCGTGCCGCCGGGCATCCACATGCCGCGCGTGGGCGGCACGATCCACTGGCCCTCGTCGGTCGAGACGACCATCACGCCGTGGACCGCGTGGATCAGCTGCGCGTGCGGGTGCTGATGCCGGGATGTGACGTCGCCAGGCTGGTAATCCGCCGCCATCGCCGTGACCGGCATGGGACTGCGATCAAAGTGCACGTATCGCGGCGGATTGGTGTACGTGTCTCCCAGGGCCTGGGTTGCCGCCGGTGCCGGCTTCCACACACGTAACGGTGACATGTCCTTTTCTCCAAGGTTATGGACCCATTCTCGCAGGACAGGCGGTCGAGGGCCAGATAGCATCGCGTTTCTTACTGTCCCGACGAGCGCCCCCAGCGGTTCGTCATCCGTCCTGTCGAAACCGCCAATGAGCACAACCATCGACTCCAAGGCCGCCGCTGCCGGTGTCCATCCCGAGCCATCCGCCGAACGCACGGGCTTTCGCGTCCTGTCCGCGATCAGCTTCGCCCACTTCCTCAACGACATGATCCAGTCGTTGATCCTGGCGATCTATCCGATGCTGAAGGGCGGCTTCAACCTGAGCTTCGTGCAGATCGGCCTGCTGACCATGACCTACCAGGTCACGGCATCGCTGCTGCAGCCGGTGGTCGGCCTTTACACCGACAAGCATCCCAAGCCGCATTCGCTGGCCATTGGCATGGGCTTTACGCTGGCCGGGCTGCTGTTGTTGTCTGTCGCGCCGACCTACGGCGTGCTGCTGGTGGCCGCGGCGCTGGTGGGCACCGGTTCGTCGATCTTCCACCCGGAGTCGTCGCGCGTGGCGCGCATGGCGTCGGGCGGCCAGCACGGGCTGGCGCAGTCGATCTTCCAGGTCGGCGGCAACGGCGGCAGCGCCATGGGGCCGCTATTGGCGGCGGGCATCGTCCACAAGCAGGCCAGCGTGGCGTGGTTCTCGCTGGCGGCGCTGCTGGCCATCGCGGTGCTGTGGAAGATCGGCGGCTGGTATGCGCAGCAGCTCGCGCACCGCGCGCGCAAGGGCAAGGCGGCCGGTGCCACGGCCAGCCCGGTGCCGACGCGCGTGGTGGTGCGGTCCATGGTGGTCCTGCTGGTGCTGGTGTTCTCCAAGTACTTCTACATGGCGAGCCTCACCACCTACTACACCTTCTACCTGATGGAGAAGTTCGGCCTGGCGCGCCAGAGCGCGCAGGTCTACCTGTTCGTATTCCTGTTTGCGGTGGCGGCGGGCACCATCCTGGGCGGCCCGATCGGCGACCGCATCGGCCGCAAGCGCGTGATCTGGGCCTCGATCCTCGGCGTGGCGCCGTTCACGCTGGTGCTGCCGCACGTCGGCCTGTTCTGGACCGGCGTGCTGACCTTCGTCATCGGCTTTATCCTGGCGTCGGCCTTCTCGGCAATCCTGGTGTTCGCGCAAGAGCTGATTCCTGGCAAGGTGGGCATGGTCTCGGGCCTGTTCTTCGGGCTCGCCTTCGGCATGGGCGGCATCGGCGCCGCGGTGCTGGGCGGGCTGGCCGACACGCACGGCATCCAGGCCGTCTACCGGCTGTGCGCGTACCTGCCGCTGCTGGGCCTGCTGGCGGTGTTCCTGCCAGACCTTGGCGGCCGGCGCAAGACTGCCTGACGCGCGCCAGCGCACACAGCGCCATTGCGCCCCGCCCTGGCGGGGCGTTTTAACTGGTACCGGCGTCTCCTACACTGGGGACTATGCCTGCGCGCCGGCCATCCCTACCCACGCCAATGTCAGCTTCGCCACCGTCGGCGCTTGCCGCGTTGCGTGCGGACGGCCAGGCCGCCGTGCTCGATCGCCGCGTATCGGTGATCGCCGCAACGCGCGACGCCGCACGGATACCGCACCTGATGCGCGCGGTCGGCTATCGCATCGATGATGACGACGCCTGCGTGACCGTGTTCCTGTGCCGCCCGCAGTCGCTGCAGGTGTTGGCCGACATCGCCGCCAACCAGTCGATCGCCGTGGTCTTCAGCGAACCGAGCACGCACCGCACGCTGCAACTCAAGGGTTTTGACGCGCGCGAAACGCCGCTGCAGCCTGGCGATTGCGCGCGCGTGGCCGCCTACCGCGAGGCGCTTGGCGAGGAGATCAGCCTGATCGGCCACGAGGCCGCGCTCGCCCATGCCTTCCTGGGGTGCCCGGACGACGAACTTGCCGCCGTCAGCTTTACCCCGACGCAGGCGTTCCAGCAGACGCCGGGGGCGCAGGCCGGGCAGGCACTCAGCCCGGCAACGATCTGAGATGGCAACGACGCGCGCCCCAATGAAGGCCCCGCTGACCGCGGCCGATATCCGTGATTGCCTCGAAGGCGTGATTCCCGCCGTGATGGCCACCTGCGCCGCGGACGGCACGCCCAACGTCGCGTATCTCTCGCACGTGCAATATGTCGATCCGCAGCATGTCGCGCTGTCGTTCCAGTTCTTCAACAAGACGCGCGAGAACGTGCTGGCCAACCCGGTCGGCACGGTGCTGATGATCCATCCGGACACGGCGGCCATGATCCGCCTGACCGTGCATTACCTGCGCACCGAAACCGCGGGTCCGCTGTTCGAGCATATGAAGGCCCGGCTCGCCGGCATTGCCTCGCATTCGGGCATGGAGAACGTGTTCCGGCTGCACGGCGCGGATGTGTATCGGGTTTCGTTGATCGAGACCGTGCCGGGCGGCGGGCGCCTGAGCGAGCCTCCCGGCCAGGTTCGCTGGCAACGGCTCGGCGCACTGCGCTGCATGACGGAAAGACTGGCATCCTGCACCGAGACCGGCCAGCTCTTTGACGTGGCGATGGCGGGGCTGGCGGCGGACTTCGGCATCGACCACGCCATGCTGCTGATGCACGATGCCAGCGCCGGACGGCTCTATACGGTCGCCAGCCACGGCTACGTGGCCTCCGGCGTGGGGTCCGAGATCGCGCTGGGGGACGGCGTGATCGGCGTCGCCGCGCGCGAGCGCACGCCGATCCGCATCATCCACATGACCTCGGACCGCAGCTACAGCCGCGCCATGCGCGACAGCGTGATCGACACCGGTTTGTCGGCACGGCTGGATACCGAGATTCCGCTGCCGGGCCTGACGGCGCCGGGCAGCCAGCTGGCGGTTCCGGTGTGCGCCGGCAACACGTTGCTTGGCGTATTGTTCGTCGAAAGCGAGCGGGAACTGCGCTTCACCTATGAGGATGAGGACGCGCTGGTGGTGCTGGCCGGGCAGCTCGGGCAGGCCATGCGCGGGCTGCAGGCCAGCGCTGACGCCGCAGCCGATGAAGCCGCCGCGGCGTCCGTCCCCGGCGATGCGCCGCCACGCGAGCCGCAACCCGTGCTGGTGCGCTACTTCGAGGCCGACAGCAGCGTCTTCCTCGACGACGACTACCTGATCAAGGGCGTGGCCGGCGCGATCTTCCGGCGCCTGGTCTGCGACTACCTGCACGCCGGGCGCGAGGCCTTCACCAACCGCGAACTGCGGCTCGATCCCGCGCTGGGCCTGCCGGACATCAGCGACAACCTTGAAGCCCGGCTGGTGCTGCTGGCGCGCCGGCTGGTCGAGCGCGACGCCAGCGTGCGCATCGAGCGCACCGGCCGCGGCCGCTTCGCCTTGCGCGTGACGCGGCCGCTGCGGATCGAGCATGTAGAGCGAAGCGGCTGATCAGCCCGCGGCCCACGCCGCCTGGGACGGGCCGGCGGGCAGGCCCAGCGCGCGCGTCAGCTTCATCCAGTCCGGCATCGGCAGCAGCGTGCGGCAGACATCGAGCAGGCCGGTGAAGGCTTCCGCCGGCGCGTTGTCGCGGATGCCGGCCAGCATCAGCGCGCGCTCGGCGGGCGTGACGTTCGGCAGCATCCAGCGCGCGATCATGCCGACCGTCTCCTGCGGCAGCGACGCCACGATGCGGTTTTCCACGTCGAGCAGCTCGGCGTCGGTATGGCTGGCCCACAGCACGGCGTTGTGCCGGGTTTCCTCGAAGTGCATGTGCTCGTAGTTCTCGGCCACGAACAGCGACAACTGGCGGTACAGCTCGCGGACGGCATCGGCGCGCGCCACCGGGATGGTGGCGGCGACCCGGTCGGCCAGCGCGAGCAGCGCGCGGATCTCGGCCATATGGGTGACGTGCTCGTGGGCGATGCGCGCCGTGGAGCCCGGCACGCGCGCTTCCATGGCGGCGTGCACGTAGTCGTTTTCCTTGTGCAGGTGCTGTTCGCATGCCGACAGCAGATCGCGTACCTGACTCAGCGTGCCGCGCAGCTCGGCCTCGTCGTCGGTGTCGGTGCGGCCGACGCGCAACAGCGTGTCGGCCATGAAGGCGCGCAGCGCCTTGTGGATGCGAGCGTAGATATCGAAGCGCGGCGCTTGGTGCGCCTGTTGATGGGATTGCGCGAAGCCGAGGGTGTTGCCAGTGACTGCCATGATGAACCTGTCTCCTTCAGGGCACCTGCGGTGCCGGGCGGCCTGCGATGGGCAAGTCCGGCGCCAGTGGCAATCCGGATCGCGGCGCCATCAGGCCGGTGCTGGCCGCCGCATGCAAGGCAGTCTAGAAAGCGGCGGGACGGCAGGTTCGTAAAAGTTCGCTCAGGAAATCTTAACTGTTCCTTAAAGCGCGGAATTGAGCGATTGCGTGCGAATGCCGGTGAAGATCGCGCTTTCGACCGGTGCGCATGCGCGCGAATCGCATGGATCGCGATGGATGTGGTCTATATGGCGCAAAACAACGCGAATGCGGGCGGCGTGCGGCAGGGCGCGCAGCATGCGGACGTTTTGCGGCATCATGGCGGGCATGACGTCCGCCGTACCTTCGCTTCCTGCTTCTCCGTCCACCGCTGTTCCTGCCTGCGAGCGCTGCCTGGCTTTGGCGGCGGATCCGCGGCGCCGCGAACCGCCGTCCTGCCTGGCGCTGCGCAATACCGCACCGCAGGCCGGCCAGAGCCAGGCTGGCGTTCCGTACAGCATGCTTACGTTCTGCTGCCGCGACTGCGGCACGGTGTGGCGTCTCTACGACCGTGCCAACGAACTGTTCGTGTCCTGGGTGCCCGAACACCCGCTGGTACGCTGAGACGCAGGCCCCGCCAGCCGATCGGCTAAGATAACGCGCGATGCGGCCCCGCGCCGCGCGCCCTTCCATCTCCCCCATCTGTCATGGCTTTTCATTCCCGCTTGCCCGTGCTGGCTGCGCTTGGCGCCGCCAGCCTGATGGCTGCAGCGTTGCCCGCCGCCGCCGATTCCTACCCCAGCCGCCCGATCCGCATGATCGTCGCCTATCCCACGGGCGGCATCAGCGATACCGTGGCCCGTGCGCTCGGCGAGCGGCTCTCTGCCCAGATGGGGACTTCGGTGGTGGTCGAGAACAAGGCCGGCGCCGGCGGCAGCATCGGCATCGATGCCGTGGCCAAGGCCGCGCCGGATGGCTACACGCTCGGCTTTGCGTCGACCAGCCCGCTCACGCTCAATCCGCACGTGGGGCACGTCAACTATGACCCGCAGCGCGATGTGGCGCCCGTCATGAGCGTGATGTACTCGCCGGTGCTGATCGTCGCCACGAAGAGCTTCGCCGGCAAGACCTTCCAGGACCTGGTGGCGCAGGGCAAGGCCAAGCCGGGTTCGGTGCGCTGGGCAACCTCGGGCCTCGGCACGGTCGGGCACGTCGTGCTGGAGCAGGTGAAGGCCGGGTCGAAGGCCGAGCTGACGCTGATTCCGTACAAGGGCGCCGGCCAGCAGATGAACGACGCGCTTGGCGGCCAGTTCGAGGTCATGAGCACCAATGCCAGCCCCATGCTGACCCAGCACATGCAGGCCGGACGGCTGCGCCCGCTCGCCGTGGGCGCGCCCAGGCGCCTCGAAAGCATGGCCAGTGTGCCCACGCTCGCTGAACTGGGCTACCCGAAGGCGAACCTGACTTCGACCTTCGGCATTTTCGCCCCGGGCAAGACGCCGCCGGCGATCATCGACAAGCTCAACGCCGAACTCAACAAGGCCCTCGGCGAGCCGGAGGTGCGCGAGCGCCTGCTCAAGGGCGGCGAAGTGCCTACCGGCGGCACGGCCGCGCAGTTCGCCAAGGCCATCCACGAGGAATCCGTCGACAACGCGCGCATCGTCAAGGAAGCCGGCATCAAGGCCGACTGACGTCTTGCGCCACCGGGTCCAGCCGGTTCCCGAGGCCATAGACGGCGCACAGCCGCACGCCGTTGTGCGGCCACAGTGCCAGCTTGGTGCGCACGCGCGACAGATGGCTGTCGACGGTGCGCGAAGCCGCCTCGACGTGATAGCGCCAGACCTCGTTCACCATGGTCTGGCGCAGCACCAGCGAGCCTAGGTTCCGGAACAGCAGCACGGCCAGGTCGAATTCCTTGGGCGCCAGCGCCACCGGCCGTCCGTGGACCCACACACGGCGATCGGCCGTGGCGAAGCGGAAGGCGCCGTGTTGCAGGTCGCAGGCATGCTCGCCGCCCGGGCCGGCGCGGCGCAGCAGCGCCATCACTCTTGCAGCGAGTTCCGCCATGCCGACGGGTTTGCGCAGATAGGCGTCGGCGCCTTCGCCAAAGCAGGCCGCGATATGCCTGTCGTCGTCGCTGTCTCCGAGCAGCATCACCGGCAGCTCGTGGCCGAGCGTGCGGCGCACCCATGACAACACGTCCAGCGCGGAAATGCCCGGCGCATCGCTGTCCAGCAACAGCATGTCGAAGGTGCCGCCGTGCAGCGCCTGGATCAGCGAGCGGCCGTGAATGTAGCGCGTGCACTGGTGCCCGTTGAGGCGAAGGGTCTGGTCAATGCCGATGGCCCGCGTCGGGTCGGCCTCCAATACGGCAATTCTCACGTCGTCTCTCCTGGCGCTGCCGAATCGGGGGAAGTCCGGCGGGGATGCCTGGCCGGCGCAATGGCCGGCACGGCAATGGCCCATGGTAGGGACGCGCGTCTGCGGCCAGAAGTAAACGATTGTTGACGGGCCGTTTTGAGGGCCGTCCTATTCTGACGTCCCGGTCCGAGGTTTCTAATTCCATCACGCGCAAACGCTGAGGAACAGAGACCATGAGAAAGACCATCGCCTCGCTGGAAGCCGATCCCGTCCATGCGGCGCTGATCCGCAGGATCGTCAATGAAGCCGGCTACGAATGCGTGAGCTTCAGCCAGAGCCGGCGCCTGCTGCTGGCCTTGCATGACAAGGCTTTCGACCTGCTCCTGATCGACTGGCAGATGCCGGGCATGTCCGGTGCCGAGGTGCTGGGCTGGTTGCGCGGCAACCTGGACCGGCGCATCCCGGTCATGTTCCTTTCCGCGCGCGATGCCGAGGCCGACGCGGTCAGCGCGCTGATGGCCGGCGCGGACGACTACATCGTCAAGCCGGTCCGGGCCGCCGAACTATCGGCGCGCATCGGCGCCGTACTGCGCCGCGCCTGTCCCGCGGATTTCGCGCGCAACACGCCGTTGCGCCTGGCCGGGTACGTGTTCGATTGCGCCGCGCGGCAGGCGACCTTCCACGGGCATCCGGTCTGCCTGACGCCAAAGGAATTCGACCTGGCGGTGCTGCTGTTCCGCAACGAAGGGCGCATCGTCACGCGCGACCACATCATTGCCACCGTCTGGGGCCGCGAGATCTCGCCGCTGTCGCGCACCATCGACACGCATGTGTCGCGCGTGCGCAGCAAGCTGGGATTGCATGCCGCGAACGGACTCCGGCTGACGCCGGTCTATACACATGGATACCGTCTGGAGCTGGCGGAAAGTGAAGCGGCCTGAAGCCGCAGAGCATTGCGGCCGGCAATAAAAAAGGCACCCGAAGGTGCCTTTCTGCCAGACATTCAACCGATCGGGAAACGATCAGAAAATGTGGCGGATACCAGCGGCCACGCCCAGCTGGTTGTTGGCGCCCGGCAGCTCTGTCGTCGCGCCGCCGGAGACGTGGTTGTAATCCATGGTGCCATACACCTGGGTACGCTTGGACAGCGAGTACTCGGCCAGCAGCACGCCAGCGTAACGGTGGCCGCCGTTGCCAGCGATACCGTTCTTGTTCTCGATGTAGTCGTAATAGAACGCACCGGTCACTGCCAGGGCCGGGGTGGCCTGGTAGGTGGTGCCGACGTAGCCGAGGTGATCCTTGCGCGGGTTGTTCACTGCACCGGCAGTAATCAGGGTCTGAGCGCCACCAGTGGTCGATCCGGCCGACTGGTTCATGAAACCGTTGTCGATCACGCCAGTGCGATCCTTGCCGCCGAGATAGCCCAGGAAGATCTTGGCCGGGCCGATGCTGTACTTACCGGCAGCACCGAACATTTGCTGACGCTCGCCAGCCTGGTTGCGGATTTCCTGGTACACGCCGCCGATGCCGAACGGGCCATAGGTGTAAGCGGCGCGGGCACCCCAGTACTGGTTGGAGCTCATGCTGCCGGCGGTTTCGCCGAAGCCGTAGCTGGCGCCGACGTCCAGGCCGCCAAACTTGCCGCCGTAGCTGACCACGTTGTTGTTGCGGAACTGGGTCAGGAAGAACGGCCAGGCGTTGGCGGTGTAGTTACCGATGGTCAGCGGATCGTAGTCGCCGAAGAAATTAAAGCCTTCGGTGTACTGGCGGCCCAGCTTGACAGCGCCGAAGTCACCGCTCAGGCCAACGTAGGCTTGACGATTGAACAGCGTGTTGGCCGAGTTGAGCTTGCCGGTGTCGAGGCTGTAGCCATTTTCGAGCTGGAAGATCGCCTTCAGGTTGTTGCCCAGCGCTTCGCTGCCCTTCAGGCCCCAGCGGCTTTGCGTGACGGCGCCGTCGGTCAGTTCAGTCTTGCCGTGGCCCGATGCATCTGCGTGCGTGGTGTAGCGTACGCTGACGTCGGCAATGCCGTACAGCGTGACGGAAGTCTGTGCAAACGCGGAACCTGCCAGCAGGCTGCCGGCGGCGAGGACGATGGCCGATTTCTTCATGGTGCTCCTTTTCTGTTCTGTTCTGGTCTCCGCCGGATCACGGCGGGGCACGGGATCACGTTTCCTGTGAACGCCGCGAAAATTTAACAAAACGTCAGAACGAAGGACACAATTACGCGCTGGAGGCCGAATTCGAGCAGGATTTTGGTGCAAATCCGTTGTCTGGCCGCTACACAATACCGTGTTGGTGCGCTGCACCAGCATCAGACGCTAATTGGTAGTGCGGGGAGGGCGTGAAGCGGCACCGGCACCCCTTGTGGAAAGAGGCGCCGGTGGCAGGGCAAGGGGGGAATCAGCCCTGGGGAATCTCGATCTTGACTTCGAGCACTTCCAGGTTGTCCTGGCGCTCCAGGCTGACGCGCAGATCCTGGTCGCTGATCTTGACGTACTTGGAGATCACCGCCACCAGCTCGCGCTGCAGTGCCGGCAGGTAGTCCGCCGGGGCCGAATGGCCTGTGCGTTCATGGGCCAGGATGATCTGCAGCCGCTCTTTGGCGACCGAGGCCGATTTCTTCTTTTCCCCCAGCAGGAAGGACAGGATCGACATGGGGATGAGTCCTCCGTATTGGTTTTACTTGTTGCCGAAGATGCGCGACAGCAGGCCGGGCTTCTGGTAGTCGGTGAAACGCATCGGCTTGTCCTTGCCCAGGAAGCGGTCCACCACGTCGCCGTACGCGTCCGCCACGTCGCTGCCTTCCAGGTGGATGGCGGGCGTGCCCTGGTTGGACGCGTGCAGCACGGCTTCCGATTCGGGGACTACGCCGATCAGCTTGATGCGCAGGATTTCCTGGATGTCGGTCAGCGACAGCATCTCGCCGCCGTGCACGCGCTTGGGGTTGTAGCGGGTGATCAGCAGGTGTTCCTTGATCGGCTCGCCGCCTTCGCTGGCGCGCTTGGTCTTCGAGGCCAGGATGCCCAGGATGCGGTCGGAGTCGCGCACCGAAGACACTTCCGGGTTGGTCACGATCAGCGCTTCGTCGGCGAAATACATGGCCATCAGCGCGCCCGATTCGATACCGGCCGGCGAGTCGCAGACGATGTACTCGAAGTCCATCTCGACCAGGCCCTTGATCACCTTCTCGACGCCGTCCTTGGTCAGTGCGTCCTTGTCGCGCGTCTGCGAGGCCGGCAGGATGAACAGGTTCTCGCACTTCTTGTCCTTGATCAGGGCCTGGCGCAGGTTGGCTTCGCCCTGCACCACGTTGATCAGGTCATACACCACGCGGCGCTCGCAACCCATGATCAGGTCGAGGTTGCGCAGGCCGACGTCGAAGTCGATCACGGCAGTCTTGTGGCCGCGCAGGGCCAGGCCCGCGGCAAAGCTGGCGCTGGTGGTGGTCTTGCCGACGCCTCCCTTGCCGGAGGTCACAACGATGATTTTTGCCATGGCTCTTTGGTCCGTAATTAGGTTGAAGCTTGCGCTGCAGTGATTCGGTTCGGGGCTGGTCGCCGGCTCATCGGAACCGGATGGCTTCCAGGATCAGCTTTTCATCGGCCAGGCGAACCTGGGCGGTCTTGCCGAGTACGTCGGCCGGCAGCGTCTGCTCGGCCGTCCGATAGATCCCGGCAATGGAAATCAGTTCAGGCTCCATGCACGTGCTGAAGATGCGTGCGCTGGTGTTGCCCTTCACGCCCGCCAGCGCGCGGCCTCGCAGCGGGGCATAGACATGGATGTTGCCCTCGGCGATGACCTCGGCGCCGTAGCTGACCACGTCCATGATGACCACGTCGCCTTGCGCGTAGACTTGCTGGCCCGAGCGCAGCGGCTTGTCGATCAGGACGGTCTGGGTCTGCTGGATGGCGGCCTTGACGGCGGCGTCGGCGGCGGACTGGGCGGCCGTGCGGGCCGCTTCCTCGCGCGCGGCCTGCTCGGCAGCGGCCTCTGCGGCAGCGCGGTCGGCCGCCTCGGCGGTTTCCGCCGGTTCACGCAGGCCGCGGCGGCTCTGGCTGTCGAGCAGCGGCAGGCCGAAGCGCTGCACCCACTCGTGCTGCGCCGGGCGTGCGACCACGCCAATGGCACGGGCCTTGAGCGTCGCCAGCGTGCCGATCACGGTGTCGAGCGAGACTGCATCGTCACTTTCAAGCGCGCGCAGGTCCAGCGCAATCACGTCATTGGAAAAGAAATCGGGAGTGGCTTCGAACCGGGAGAGCAGGTCGTCTCGCAGTGCAGCCATGTCGGCGGTCTGGAGCGCGAGAAGGAGGGCGTCTACATTGCCACTGCGCAGCTCGAAGCGTGGCGATTTCTTCTGTGACATAGCCGGGTGACCGTGGAAATGCCACATTCTAACTGCGGTTTCGGTGCGAACTGTAACAAATAGGCCGACTTTGTCCCTAAGTGCCGCACGCAATCCATCGGAGGCCCACAAGTGGCGCCAGCGCCAGCGCGGCTAACCCCGTCCGACAGATGCCATGACGCCTTGTTACGATTGCGCCATCTGCGGAATGGAGCTGTCATGGGCGCAATCGTCAATTGTGTGGCTTACCGGGCGGGCAAGCGGCTCGGTACCGTCGGCATCGAAGAGATCCCTGAAGCATTGAGCGTCCCGGACACCTTCGTCTGGCTGGGTTTGCATGAGCCCGACCTGGCTTTGCTGCGCCAGGTCCAGCAATCCTTCGGACTGCACGACCTGGCGGTCGAGGATGCGCTCGATGCACACCAGCGGCCCAAGCTGGAGGCGTATGGCGACTCGGTCTTCGTCGTGCTCAACACCGCGCAGCTGGTCGAGGACGAGGTCGTGGTCGGCGAAACCCATCTGTTCGTCGGGCCGAACTATGTGGTGTCGGTCCGGCATGGCGCCAGCAGCACCTACGCGCCGGTGCGCGAGCGCTGCGAGCATGACCCGCAGGGCCTGGCCAACGGTCCTGGCTATGTGTTGTACGCGCTGATGGACTTCGTGGTCGACCACTACCTGCCCATCGTCACGCGCCTGGAGGACACCTTCGCCGAACTGGAGCAGGGCATCTTCCGCGACGAGTTCGACCGCGCCGCAATCGAGCGCCTGTACCAGATCAAGCGGCAGGTGCTGCGCCTGCGCAATGCGGTGAACCCGGTCGAGGATATCTGCAGCCAGCTCATCCGGCTGCACGAAGACCTCGTGCCCAAGGAATTGCGCGCCTATTTCCGCGACATCGAAGACCACGCGAGCCGCCTCGTGCGCACGCTCGATGTCGTGCGCGAGATGCTGACCACGGCGGTGCAGGTCAACCTGGCCCTGGTCACCGTGGGGCAGAACGAGGTGGTCAAGCGGCTCGCTGGCTGGGGCGCCATCCTGGCGATCCCGACGGTGGTGTTCAGCCTCTACGGCATGAATTTCTCGTTCATGCCCGAGCTGAAATTCCACTACGCGTACCCGGTCGTGATCGGCACGACGGCCGTGGCGTGCGCCGCGCTATGGCGCCGGCTACATCGCGCCGGATGGATCTGATGGGCCATTTTTATTCTCAGAAAGAATTTTGTAATCCAATTTTTTCTTAAATTCATTATTCGAACGAATAATAAGGCCCCTGTCATCGGCTTCCGGCACGCATCGCCGCCTCCTACACTGGATTCAAGAATGCCCAGCGCATCCGGAGTCCGCCATGCCACTAGCCCGCCCCTCGCTTTGGCCCGCAGCAGCAGCCGGCCCGGTGACTCGTCGTCCGCTGGCCGTTGCGGTGATGGCCATCATGCTGGCGGCCTGGCCCGCCTCCCCCCTCCACGCCGCGACCGCGCCTGTGCAGCCAGCTCAGGCGCAGACGCGCGAGGCGCTCGCGGCTTACGAGTCCGGAGCGTTCGATGCCGCACTGCGCGGCTTTGCCGCCGCCGCGCGCGACGGCAACCGGCTGGCCCAGTTCAATTACGCGATGATGCTGCTGCGCGGCGAAGGCACGCCTGCCAGGCCGCAAGAGGCCTTGACCTGGCTGCGCAAGGCAGCCGACAACCAGATGACGCACGCGCAGTTCACCCTCGGTGACCTGTACGAGCGCGGCGAACTGGTGCCGCGTTCGCTGGAAGAGGCCAACCGCTGGTACGAACGCGCCGCGCAGGGCGGCCACGTGCAGGCGCAGATGGCGCTGGCCACCAACTATTTCACCGGCCGCGGCCTGCCGCGCGACTATGCCAAGGCGTTCGAGTGGTACAGCCGCGCCGCCAGCGCGGGCGACGGGGGGGCCCAGTACATCGTCGGCAGCTACTATGAGCGCGGCGAGCCCGGCGTGGTGGGCAAGGACATCGAACAGGCCAAGATCTGGTATGCGCGCTCGGCGGCGCATGGCGATCCGGGCGCATTGGCCAAGCTGCGCTCGCTGCTCGAGGAGACCGTGCGCGCGAAGGCCGGCGGTACGATGTGAGCGGCCCCCGCAAGGGGACGAGTCTCGCCCCCCACGCCCCGGCGCCGATTGCCCCCGCCGTTGGCCTGGCACAGCCGGTCCCGGCGGGACACCTCGATGAATTGCGGTTGCCCGACGGTTCGCTGCGCGAGGCGTGGGCGCGCTTCTTCGCCGTCGTGGGCGAGCCTGGCGCTGACGTGCTGGCTCCGCGCGCGGCGGCCATGGCGCGGCAGATCCGCGACAACGGCGTGACCTACAACGTCTATGCCGACCATGGCGCGGCGCGCGCCTGGCCGCTGGAACTGTTTCCGTTCCTGGTGACCGATCAGGACTGGCAAGTCATCGAGCGGGGCGCCGCGCAGCGCGCGACGCTGGCCAATGCGATCGTGGCCGATATCTATGGCGAACAGACGCTGCTGTCGCGCGGACTGTTGCCGCCGGGGCTGGTCTACGGGCATCCGGGCTACCTGCATCCGCTGCGCGGCTACCGGCCGCCGGGCGGCAGCTTCCTGCAGATCGTCGCGGTGGACCTGGTGCACACCGAAGGTGGCTGGACCGTCATGGCGCATCGCACCGATACGCCTTCGGGCATGGGCTACGCGCTCGAAAACCGCCTCATCATCTCCAGCCTGTTCACCGATGCCTTCCGCGGCCTGCACGTGCGCCGCCTGCCGCCGGCGTTCGCGCAACTGGTGTCGACGCTCGCGCATGCGCCGCTGGCCGCGGCGACAGAGACTGGCAGCGGTACGGCCGCTTCCGGCACGGGCCACCACATCGTGCTGCTTACGCCCGGCCCCTACAGCGAGACCTATTTCGAGCACACGTTTCTTGCGCGCTACCTTGGCATCACGCTGGTGGAAGGCAAGGACCTGACCGTGCGCAATGACGTGGTCTACCTGAAGACCTTCGGCGGACTCGAACGCGTGGACGTGGTGCTGCGGCGCCTGGACGATATCTTTTGCGATCCGCTCGAACTGCGCCACGACTCCACGCTGGGCGTGCCGGGGCTGCTGGAGGCGATGCGCGCGGGCAACGTCATGGTGTCCAACGTGCCCGGCTCCGGCTTCCTGGAAACACCGGCGATTCACGGCTTCCTGCCCGCCATTGCCGAAGCGTTGCTGGGCGAGCGGCTGTGGCTGCCCGGTGTGCCGAGCTGGTGGTGCGGAGAAGACGCCGCGCGGCAGCAAGCGCTGGCCACGCTGACGGAAGCCTTCGTGATGCCGACCTATCCACGCCGCGCCGATCTCACCGACGAGCCCGTGCTGGGCATGGAACTGGGCCTGCAGGCGCTGGACGGCTGGCGCGAGCGCATTGCCCGCATGCCCGACCGCTACACCTTGCAGCCGCCGCTGCCGCTATCGCACACGCCATGCTGGGAAGGCGACCGGATCGGCTCGCGCGCGGCCATGCTGCGCGTATTTGCCGTGGCGGACGGCAATGGCGGCTGGCAGGTCATGGCGGGCGGCTTCAGCCGGCTCGCGGCACCGGGGCTGGAATCGGTGTCGATGCAGCTCGGCGGCACGAGTGCCGATACATGGGTGCTTTCCGGCCAGCCGGTGCCGCCCGCACCGTTGGCCACCCGCGCCGGGCTCGCCGTACCGACACCCGCGCGGGCGCTGGCGGTTTCGAGCCGCGCGGCCGAGAACCTGTTCTGGGCCGGGCGCTACGCCGAACGCGCCGAGAACAACGTGAGGCTGTGCCGGCAGATCCTCGGCTCGATCGAAAGCAGCGACGATACCGATGACGGCACCCTATCGATGCTGGGCCGCCTCGCGCAACTGGCGGGCCTGGTGCCGGCCGGGGCGCCGCAGCCGGACGTATCGCTGAGCCGGTTCGAGCACAGCCTGGTGGCCACGCTGGCGGACGCGCGCGCCGGCACGGGTCTCGCGCGGAACCTCGCCGCGCACGCGGCCACCGCCAGCGAGATCCGCAACCGCCTGTCCAACGACCACTGGCGCACCATCCTGGCCGCGCGCAACGATTTCGGCGACGCCATGACGCAAGCGACGCTGGCTGCCGCCGACGGCGGCGCCGTCAGCTACGACCGCGCGCGTGTTCTGGCCGCGCTCGAGCATCTGGCGATGCAGCTTGGCGCCATCAACGGCGCGCAAGGCGACCGCATGTCGCGCGACGAAGCGTGGCGACTGGTTTTCATCGGCCGCCATATCGAACGCCTGTCCACCATGAGCGGCTTCTTGCTGGCCGCGATCGACACCGGCGCGCTGCGCTCGCGCAGCGGCTTCGATCTGTTGCTGCACCTGTTCGATTGCACGCTGACGTACCGCTCGCTTTATCCGGGCCGCACCGACCTGGCGGCGTTGGTCGACCTGCTCGTGCTGGAGCCGGCCAATCCGCGCGGCCTCTACGGTTTGCTGGAGCGTCTGCGCGGCAAGCTGGCGCAGCTGGCGCCGGGCGGCAGCGCACAGGCGCGTGTGCCGCTCGCGGAACTGCTGCCCGCGCCGAGCGCGCTGCCAACGCGCGCGGCATTGTGCGAGTCCCTATGCGACGGGGAGGGCGATGCAGCCAATTTGTCGGCGTTGTGCAGTCAGTTCATCGAGCGCATGGCGCGCGTATCGGACGAGATCGGCGCGCGCTACTTCAGCCATGCAGCCGCCAACCCCGACGCCGACATTCCGTGAACGACGCCGTGAGCTCTCCTGCCGGAAACAGCACGCTGAGCGTGCTGCATACCACCACCTATCGCTATTCGCAGCCGGTCGAGCACGCGCAGCAGCGTGCCGTCGTCACGCCGCCTGACTTGCCGTGGCAGGCCGTCACCGAGCACGACACCCGCCTCGAGCCGGCGCCTACGCACGAGCATGGGCGAACCGACGCGTTTGGGAATCGCGTGCTGCATTACATGCTCGACGTGCCGCACACACAGATGCAATTGACCTGTTCCAGCACCGTGGTACTGACGCCGCGCTGGCGGGCGCTGAAGGTGTCCGCGTCCGCACCGTGGGAGACGGTCGCTCAGTCGCTGCGTTTTCACGCGGGCCAGCCGTTCGAGCCGGCCACGCAATTCGTCTTCGCTTCGCCCAATATCGCGCTGCATCCGGCGCTGCTTGAATACGCGTTGCCAAGCTTTGGCGCGGGTGTGCCAGTCGTCGCCGGCGCGATGGATTTGATGCGGCGCATTCACGAAGATTTCACCTATCACAGCGAATCCACCGAGGTGGATACACCGGCCATGCAGGCCTTCGCGCAGCGCAGCGGCGTGTGCCAGGATTATGCGCAGGTCATGATTGGTTGCCTGCGCTCCGTGGGGCTCGCGGCGCGCTATGTCAGCGGCTATCTGTGCACCGAGCCGCCACCCGGCGAGCCGCGGCTGACTGGCGCCGATGCTTCGCATGCGTGGGTGTCGGTGTATTGCCCGGTGGTGGGCTGGGTGGATCTTGATCCGACCAACAATGTGCTGGCGGATACGCGTCACGTTACGCTGGCGCTAGGCCGCGATTACAGCGATGTGCCGTTGCTGCATGGCGTGATCGTGGGCGGGGGCGCCCATCGGGTGGAGGTGGCCGTGACTGTGAGGCCGATGGAGTGACCGGAAGGGGAGGCGCTCGTTTCGCCGGTGTAGCCGGCGAAACATGAGGCACCTTCAAAACGCTTAGCCGAGCTTCTTCTTCAGCAGCTCATTCACCTGCGCCGGATTCGCCTTCCCCTTGGTCGCCTTCATCGCTTGCCCGACGAGCGCATTGAAGGCCTTTTCCTTGCCTGACCGGAACTCTTCCACCGACTTGGCATTGGCAGCCAGCACGTCATCGATGATTTTTTCCAGTTCACCGGTATCGGACATCTGCTTCAGCCCCTTGGCGGCAATGATCGCGTCCGCATCGCCATCCGATTCGCCAGCCCACATGGCAGGGAAGACATCCTTCTTGGCGGTGTTGTTGGACACCGTGCCGTCAGCGATGCGCGCCAGCAATTTGGCCAGTTGCGCCGGCTTGACCGGCGCCGCATCGATGCTCATGCCTTCGCGATTCAATTGCGAAGCGACATCCCCCATCAGCCAGTTGGCCGCAGGCTTGGCATTGGCCGCACCGGCTTCGGTCACGACCGCTTCGTAGTAACCGGCCAGCGCCTTGGTGGCAGTCAGCGTGCTGGCATCATAGGCCGACAGGCCATACTGCGAAACGAAGCGCGCCTGGATCGCCGCCGGCAGCTCCGGCAGTTCGCCGCGCACGCGCTCGATCCACGCCGCGTCGATTTCCAGCGGCATCAGGTCAGGGTCAGGGAAATAGCGATAGTCGTGCGCATCTTCCTTGGTGCGCATGGCACGCGTTTCGCCGGTATCCGGATCAAACAGCACCGTGGCCTGCTGGATCTTGCGGCCGTCTTCGATCTCGTTGATCTGCCACTGCACTTCGTATTCGATCGCCTGCTGCAAAAAGCGGAACGAGTTCAGGTTCTTGATCTCGCGGCGCGTGCCGAATTCCTTCTGCCCGACCGGGCGCACCGACACGTTGGCGTCGCAGCGGAAGCTGCCTTCCTGCATATTGCCGTCGCAGATCCCCAGCCACACCACCAGCGAGTGCAGGGCCTTGGCGTAGGCCACGGCTTCGGCAGCGCTGCGCATGTCCGGCTCGGTCACGATTTCCAGCAGCGGCGTGCCGGCGCGGTTCAGGTCGATGCCGGTCATGCCGGCGAAGTCCTCGTGCAGCGACTTGCCCGCATCTTCTTCCAGGTGGGCGCGCGTCAGTTGCACGGTCTTTTCATAGACCTCGCCCTTCTTGCCTTCGACCTGGATGGTGATCGTGCCGCCCTGCACGACGGGGATCTCGTACTGGCTGATCTGGTAGCCCTTGGGCAGGTCAGGGTAGAAGTAGTTCTTGCGCGCGAAGATGCTGCGCGGCGCGATGGTGGCGCCGATCGCCAGGCCGAACTGGATCGCGCGTTCCACCGCGCCCTTGTTGAGCACCGGCAGTACGCCCGGCAGCGCGAGATCCACCGGCGAGGCCTGTGTGTTGGGCTCGGCGCCGAAGGCGGTGGAGGTCCCGGAGAAAATCTTGGAGGCCGTCGAAAGCTGCGTGTGCGTTTCGAGGCCGATCACCACTTCCCATTGCATGGCGGTATTCCTGTTCGGTTCTTGGGTTCTGTCTGTTGCAAAGGGCCGGCGCAGGCGCCGGACCCGAGTGTCTGTGTGGCGCGCTCAGGGGTCGGGGCTGGCGAGCCAGGAATCAAGCTGGGCCATGGCGGCCACGCGCGCCACGGCATCGCCGCCGACGGTCACGCCGCGGCCGGCGCGCGCGCCGCCAGGCCCGTCGCGGCGCACCTGCAATTCGCTGGTGCCATCAAAGCCGTGGTACGCGCCGGGGTAGATCTCCAGCCGGAAACGCGCGCCTGGCTGGCGCGCCAGCACCGCGTTCTGCAGCATCGCGCAGCGTGTGGCCGGCGTCCAGTCGTCGGCCCCGCCGATCATCAGCAATACCGGTGCGCGCAGCCGGAAATTGTGCTGCTGCACCGCCCGCTTGCAGGCCGGATAAAACGCCACGGCACGTTCCACTTGCGGCGTGTTGGCCGGCCACGGACGGCTTGCATCGACCGTGGCCAGCACCGCCTGCGCGCCGTTGGACCAGCCCAGCAGCACGATGCGCGTGGCGTCGATGCCGGGCTGGCGCGCCACCCAGCGCAGTGCCGTCAGCGCGTCGGTGCGGCGCATGCGTTCATCCACGCCCCGGGTCTCGGCCGAATCGCCGCAGCCTGGCAGCTTGCCATGCGCCGACTCGCTGTCGGGCATCAGCACCGCGTAGCCACGCTCGGTCAGCCACTGTGCGTAATCGCGATAGCGCGGTTGCAGCGCGGACGCGGCATTGGTGTCGCCGCCAGTGCTGCCCACATGGCCCGCGTCCGCGCGCACGGTTTCCGGGCTCGCACCGATCAGTCCGCTGCAGCCATGCAGCGCGATCACCACCGGCAGCGGCTGGGTGCGCGGCGTGCTGCCTTCGCGCGGCACGAACCAGTAGGCGTTAAGCGGCGGTGCGCCCTGATCGCCCGGCAACTGCACGCGCAGTGCCGGCGTGACGGGCCTGACGGCCGGCGCAGTGCGCGTGGTGGCACCGGGCGCGAGCGCGGTGAGCGGCGCGGTATTGGCCGGCTGCACCAGTGCCGGCGTCGGCGGCGCGGGCGTGTGCGCGAAGACGGCGCCAGCCAGAAGCATGCCGGCTGCACCGGCAACGCACGTGGCGAGCCGGTGCAGACGATGCAGGCAGTAGCTGGCGGGCGTGGCGGTCATCAGGCGGCCTCAGCGGGTTTGCGCGCAGGCGCCGGTGCCGGGCTCGAACATCACCGGCCACGCCTGTTCGTAAATGCCGGGCGTGCAGCGCTGCGCGCAGTTGGCATGCGCCAGCGTGACGCGGCGCGGATCTTGCCAGATCATCAGCTCGCAGCCGCTGCCGTCGTTGGCGCGCAGCTCGATTTGCGGCTTCTTCTTGGTCTGGCGGAAATCGGCCAGGTTGAACGTGCACGAGCCACGCTTGCCGACCCACAGCTTCCACGAGAGCTGCTGCACGCTGTTGTCGGACACGCGCAACTGGGCGTCCTCGCGGAAGCCGTCTTCCTCGGTGCGGCGGCAGTCGCCGACGATGTCGATATCGCGGGCCGCGATCGGCGTCGGCTTGCCGAGGATCGGCAACTGGATGCAGCCAGCCACCACCGCGGCCAGGGCCGCGGCGATGATCAGGCGGAAGACTTGCGCAAGCCGTTTCATGCCTTGGCGGGACGGCGCAGGTGCCAGTCGGTGGCCTGCTGGAACGCGTGCGCGGTCTGGAGCAGCTGCGCTTCGTCGAAGTAGTTGCCGATCAGCTGCAGGCCGACCGGCATATTGCCTTCGCCGAAGCCGCACGGCACGCTCATGCCGGGCAGGCCGGCCAGGCTGGTCGACAGCGTGAAGATGTCGGCCAGGTACATCTGCACCGGGTCGGAGGTCTTTTCGCCGAGCTTCCACGCCACCGTCGGCGCGACCGGGCCCATGATCACGTCGCACTGGGCAAAGGCGCGCTGGAAGTCGTCGGCGATGATGCGGCGGATCTTCTGGGCCTGCAGGTAGTAGGCGTCGTAGTAGCCGTGCGACAGCACGTAGGCGCCCACCATGATGCGGCGCTTGACCTCGGTGCCGAAGCCTTCGGCGCGGGTCTTCTTGTACATGTCGAGCAGGTCGCGGTACTCGGCCGCGCGGTGGCCGTAGCGCACGCCGTCGAAGCGCGACAGGTTCGACGACGCCTCGGCCGGCGCGATCACGTAGTACACGGGGATCGACAGCTCGGTCTTGGGCAGCGACACCTCGACCAGCGTGGCGCCGAGCTGCTCGTACTGCCGCAGCGCGGCGCGCACGGTCTCTTCCACGTCGGGCGACAGGCCCTTGCCGAAGTACTCGCGCGGCAGGCCGATGCGCAGGCCCGCCAGCGGCTGGCTTTCCGAGGCGCCGGCGCGCGCGCGGCCCAGGTGGCGGGTGAAGTCCTCATCCACGCCGCCTTGCTCGGGCGGGATGCTGGTCGAATCCTTCGGGTCGAAGCCGGCCATGGCGTTGAGCAGCAGGGCGCAGTCCTCCGCGGTGTGGGCCATCGGGCCGCCCTGGTCCAGCGACGACGCGAAGGCGATCATGCCGTAGCGCGACACGCGGCCATAGGTCGGCTTGATGCCGGTGATGCCCGAGAACGACGACGGCTGGCGGATCGAGCCGCCGGTGTCGGTGCCGGTCGCGGCCGGCGCCAGGCCGGCGGCCACGGCAGCGGCCGAGCCGCCCGACGAGCCGCCCGGGACGCGCTCGGTGTCCCACGGGTTGCGCACGGCGCCAAAGAACGAGTTCTCGTTGGACGAGCCCATCGCGAACTCGTCCATATTGGTCTTGCCTAGCGTGACCATGCCGGCGGCGGCCATGCGCTCGACCACGGTGGCGTCGAACGGGCTTTCGTAGTTGGCCAGCATCTTCGAGCCGGCCGTCGCGCGCCAGCCACGCGTGACGAACACGTCCTTGTGGGCCAGCGGCACGCCGGTCAGCAGCGTGGCATCGCCGCGGGCGCGGCGCGCATCGGCTTCGCGCGCCTGGGCCAGCGTGCGTTCGGCGTCGACATGGGTGAAGGCGTTCAGCGCGCCGGCCTGCTCGATGCGGGCCAGGTAGGTGCGGGCGAGTTCCTCGGCGGAGACGGTGCGCGCGGCCAGGGCATCGGCAAGCTGGCGCAGGGAGGTCACGGAATCAGCGGAAAAGGGCATGACAGTCGGTTGGCATCAGGGGTGGCGTGCGTCGGTGCGGTGCGGTCGGGACATCCGGCCGGGGTCATTCAATGACCTTGGGCACCAGGTAGAGGCCATCCTGGGTGGCCGGCGCGGGGCGCTGGTAGTCTTCGCGCCGGTCGCTTTCGGTCACGGCGTCTTCGCGCAGGCGCTGGGCCATGTCGCGCACGGTGGCCAGCGGGTGGGCCAGGGGCTCGATGCCGGTGGTGTCAACCGCCTGCATCTGCTCGACCAGCGAGAAGAAGTTATTGAGCTGCGCAAGCGTCTGGGACGCCTCTTCATCGGTGGTTTCGATGCGGGCCAGATGGGCGATGCGCTTGACGTCGGATAGGTCGAGGGCCATGGCGAGGTGGATAGTTCGGGTGCAAAAAGGCGCTTGCGGCACAGGCGCCGGAGGCATGCGGCGGGTGCGTCGCGCGGCCGGGGCAGGTGCCGGAGGGGCGCCCCGGGGTCGTCGGATCAGCTGTGGTTTTCAGGCCGTAAACGCCCGATTCAGCAGGAATTATAAGGTATCATTGCGTGCCTCCCGACCTTTGGCAGCGTCTACGCCACATGACCGCCGGCGTTATCTCGCGGGTGCGCAAATTGCCACTTTTTCGACGTAAGCTTTGCTGCCGTCAAACGTGCTTCGGACTGCACTGGCCACGTGCCGTGCACTGCCCGAGGCGCGATGGTCTGGGTCCCTCTGATTAGCCCTCCGCTGCATTGCTGATCTTCAGCAAACTCGCATCGACGTGGTCTTTTCGCGAACTTTTTCGTGAGGTCTAATCAAAGGTTCCCGTAAGAGTGGTGCGCGACAGCGCACTGCGGCGGTTTGCCGGCGCCCCCCGCGAGGGGGCGGATGGCCGACTAGCCGGCGCCCGGGAAGCCTCGACCTTACCCGCATGAACATATATTGTGGCCGGCCCGCAGGCGGTGCCGGCCACTTCGCCTACCCGCGAACCCAACAGAAAACAGGATTCCTGATGTTCGGATTTCTCCGCAGCTACTTCTCCAACGACCTCGCCATCGACCTCGGCACCGCCAACACGCTGATCTATATGCGCGACAAGGGCATCGTCCTGGACGAGCCTTCGGTCGTGGCCATCCGCCAGGAAGGCGGACCCAACGCCAAGAAGACCATCCAGGCGGTGGGCAAGGAAGCCAAGCAGATGCTGGGCAAGGTGCCGGGCAATATCGAGGCGATCCGCCCGATGAAGGACGGCGTGATCGCCGACTTCACCGTGACCGAGCAGATGCTCAAGCAGTTCATCAAAATGGTGCATGACACCAAGCTGCTGCGTCCGAGCCCGCGCATCATCATCTGCGTGCCGTGCGGTTCGACCCAGGTCGAGCGTCGCGCCATCCGCGAATCGGCGCTGGGCGCCGGCGCCAGCCAGGTGTACCTGATCGAGGAGCCGATGTCGGCCGCGATCGGCGCCGGCCTGCCGGTGTCGGAGCCGTCGGGCTCGATGGTGGTGGACATCGGCGGCGGCACCACCGAGGTGGGCATCATCTCGCTGGGCGGCATGGTCTACAAGGGTTCGGTGCGCGTCGGCGGCGACAAGTTCGACGAGGCCATCGTCAACTACATCCGCCGCAACTACGGCATGCTGATCGGCGAACAGACCGCCGAAGCCATCAAGAAGGAAATCGGCTCGGCTTTCCCGGGTTCCGAAGTCCGCGAGATGGAAGTCAAGGGCCGCAACCTGTCCGAAGGCATCCCGCGTGCCTTCACGGTGTCGTCCAACGAAATCCTCGAAGCGCTGACCGATCCGCTCAACCAGATTGTCTCGGCCGTCAAGATCGCGCTGGAACAGACTCCGCCCGAACTGGGCGCCGACATTGCCGAGCGCGGCATGATGCTGACCGGCGGCGGCGCGCTGCTGCGCGACCTGGACCGCCTGCTGGCCGAGGAAACCGGCTTGCCGGTGCTGGTCGCCGAAGACCCGCTGACCTGCGTGGTGCGCGGTTCCGGCATGGCGCTGGAACGCATGGACAAGCTGGGCGGCATCTTCTCGTACGAGTAAGGCCACCGGATTGCACGCGGCGATGCACCGCCTGCCGGATCTCCTGATCAGGGCTGCGGGGCAACGCCGCGTCCGCGGGTACGCTCCCGCGGAAACGATTGCCGCCTCCGCGCTGTCCGGCCGGGGCGGCAATGTCTTTGCGCTTTCGGTCTTGCTTCCGCTTCCGCTTCCGCATTCGTCTTCCATCCCGTCAACGCCCGCGCCCGGCTAAATGGATTACTCTCCACCGCCGCTTTTCAAGCAAGGGACTTCGGCCGTCGCGCGCCTGGTCCTGTACGTGGCCATCGCGCTGGCGCTGCTGATCGTCGATGCGCGCTTCAATGCGCTCAGCGTCGTGCGCCAGGTGGCCGCCACGGTGCTGATGCCCATCGAGCGCGTCGTGCTGGTGCCGCGCGATGCGCTGCGCGCCGTGTTCGACTACGCGCAATCGTCCGCCGCGCTGGCCAGCGAAAACCGTGAACTGCGCCTCGGCGCCGTGCAGCAGGCCGAAGCCTCGGTGCGCCAGGCGCAGCTCGAAGCCGAGAACAACCAGTTGCGCAAGCTGCTGAGCCTGCAGCAGCAGTCGGCCACGCCGGTCACGGCGGCGGAAATCCTCTACGACGCGCGCGATCCGTATTCGCAGCGCATCGTGATCGACAAGGGCAGCCAGCAAGGGCTGCGCGCCGGCTACCCGGTGATCGACGAACGCGGCGTGGTGGGTCAGGTGACGCGGGTCTCGCCGTTCCAGTCCGAAGTCACGCTGCTGACCGACAAGGACCTGGCGATTCCCGTGCAGGTGGTACGCAATGGCTTGCGCAGCGTGGCCTTCGGCGGCGCGCGCGCCGGCCAGCTTGACCTGCGCTTCATGGCCGCGGCGGCCGACTTGCAGCAGGGCGACCTGCTCGTGACATCCGGACTGGACGGCACTTACCCGCCTGGCCTGCCGGTGGCAAAGATCACGCATGTCGAGCGCAAGGCCGATACCGCCTTCTCGCGCGTGTGGTGCGAACCGGTGGCGGGCGTGCGTGCGCACCGCCAGCTGCTGGTGGTGCGCTACGACTCGGCCATGCCGCCGCGCGAAGCGGCCGAGGACAAGCCCGATGCGCCCGCCAAGGGGGCCCGCTCGGCCGCCGCGCGTGCCGCGGCAGCCAGCGCCGCGGCGGCCAAGGCTGCCCCCGCCGCCAAGGAGGCTCAATAGTGACCAATCCACAGTACCTGCTGCGCCCGGTGAACCCCGCGTTCATCGCGTTCAGCTTTGTCATGGCGTTCCTGTTCAACCTGATGCCGTGGGGCACCACCTTGTGGATCCCCGACATGGTGGCGCTGGTGCTGGTGTTCTGGAACATCCACCAGCCGCGCAAGGTCGGCATGGGCGTGGCGTTCGCACTGGGCCTGCTGATGGACGTGCATGACGCGCGCCTGCTGGGCGAGCATGCGGTGGCCTATACGCTGCTGGCCTATTTCGCCATCACCATCCACCGCCGCGTGCTGTGGTTCACGGTCTACACGCAGGCGCTGCACGTGCTGCCGCTGCTGTTCGTCGCGCACGCGGTGCCGGTGGTGATCCGCCTGGCCATGGGCGCGCCGCTGCCGGGCTGGCCGCTGCTGCTGGCGCCCGGCATCGAAGCGCTGCTCTGGCCGATGGCTACCGCCGTGCTGCTCGCACCGCAGCGCCGCTCGGTCGACGTCGACGAAACGCGTCCGATCTGAGCGCGATAAACGTATCCAACCCGGCAGTACCATGACCGAAATCCGCAACGTCGAACTGGAAATCGGCCGCTTTCGCCTCCGCGTAGCGGCCGCGGCGCTGTTCACGGTGATCTGCTTCGGGCTGCTGTTCACGCGCTTCCTCTGGCTGCAGTGGTACAAGCATGACCAGTATTCGGCCAAGGCCGAGGACAACCGCATCTCCGTGGCGCCGATCGAGCCCAACCGCGGCATCATCATGGACCGCAACGGCATCGTGCTGGCGCGCAACTACTCGGCCTACACGCTCGAGATCACGCCGTCCAAGCTGACCGATACGCTCGACAACACCATTGAAGCGCTGTCGTCGCTGGTCGACATCCAGCCGCGCGACCGCCGCCGCTTCAAGCGTCTGCAGGAAGAGTCGCGCAGCTTCGAAAGCCTGCCGATTCGCAGCCAGCTGACGGACCAGGAGGTGGCGCGCTTCTCCGCGCAGCGTTTCCGCTTCCCCGGCGTGGATGTACGCGCGCGGCTGTTCAGGCAGTATCCGCTCGGCGAATCGGCATCGCACGTGATCGGCTATCTGGGCCGCATCTCGCAGCGCGACCAGGAGCGCATCGAGGCCATGGACGAGGCCAACGACGCCGATGGCGCCAAGTACGACCCGCGCAAGGACGCCGACAACTACAAGGGCTCGAACTACATCGGCAAGATCGGCCTGGAGCAGAGCTACGAAACCGAGCTGCATGGGTTGACCGGTTTCGAGGAAGTGGAAGTGAGCGCGGGCGGCCGGCCCATCCGCACGCTGTCGACCTCGCCCGCCACGCCGGGCAATAACCTGATCCTGTCGCTCGATATCCGCCTGCAGCAACTGGCCGAGGAACTGTTCGGCGACCGCCGCGGCGCGCTGGTGGCGATCGAGCCTTCCACCGGCGACATCCTGGCCTTCGTGTCCAAGCCGACCTTCGACCCGAACCTGTTCGTCGAAGGCATCGACAGCAACACCTGGAGCGAGCTCAACAATTCGCCCGACAAGCCGCTGCTGAACCGCCCGCTTCGGGGTACATATCCGCCGGGCTCGACCTACAAGCCGTTCATGGCGCTGGCGGCGCTCACTACCGGCAAGCGCACCGCTGCCTGGGGCATGCATGACCCAGGCTCGTTCACGCTCGGCAACCATACCTTCCGCGACGACAAGCCGGGCGGCCACGGCTGGGTCGACATGCAGGCCTCGATCGTGCAGTCGTGCGACACCTACTACTATGCGCTGGCGCGCGACATGGGCGTCAATGCCATCCATGACTTCATGAAGCCGCTGGGCTTCGGCCAGATCACGGGCATCGACATCGAGGGCGAAAGCCGCGGCATCCTTCCATCCATGGAATGGAAGCGCAAGGCCTACCGCAAGCCCGAGCAACAGAAGTGGTATGACGGCGAAACCATTTCACTGGGCATCGGCCAGGGCTACAACAGCTTCACGATCCTGCAGCTCGCCAACGCGATCTCGATCATCGTCAATAACGGCGCGGCGATGAAGCCGCACCTGGTCAAGGCCGTGGAGGACTCGGTCACGCGCAAGCGCACGCTGACGGTGCCCAAGGAAAGCTACCGGCTCGACTTCAAGCAGGCCGACATCGACGTGATCAAGCGCGCGATGGTCGCGGTGACGCACTCGGGCACCGCCGCGCGCGTGTTCGCCGGTGCGGCCTATGAGTCGGCCGGCAAGACCGGTACGGCCCAGACCTACACGCTCGGCAAGAACGAAAAGTACAACCACCACGCGCTGGACGAGCGCAAGCGCGACCATTCGCTCTACACCGCTTTCGCGCCTGCCGACAACCCGAAGATCGCGCTGGCGCTGATCGTCGAGAACGCGGGCTTCGGCGCTGCGGTGGCGGCCCCGATCGCGCGCAAGGTGATGGACTATTACCTGCTCGGCAAATGGCCGGCGGAACTGGAGGCCTCGGCGCCGCCGCCGGCCGAGCGGCCACCGGTCGATACGGCCAGCGTCTTCACCACCGGCAACACAGCGAGCATCGCCAGCGCGACGGTGATGTCGAGCGGTGCCAGTGCCAGTGCCAGTGCCGTGGCGGCCAGCGCGGTTGGTGCCGCTTCCGTGGCGTCGGCGGCGCCGGCGTCCGCGGTGGCGGGCGCCTCCGCGGCCGTGGCGCTCGACCCCGCCGCGATCGCGCCGGCTTCGGCCGTCGAGACGCTGGACGAGCGCATGCTGCAGGCGCTGGGCCACAGCAAGCCCAAGCCCGTGGCACCGGCCTCCGCGGCCGCCGCCGCCAAGGCGCCCGCGCCCAAACCACGCGTCAAGCCCGTAGCCGCCACGCCGGCGACGGGCGCCGACGTCACCCGTTGAAGGAGACGCGCATGGACAAGCGTCGCGTCCTGTCGCTGATCAAGACAGCGTTCACCGGCTTCGACAAGCCGCTCGCTCTGATCGTGTTCCTGTTGTTCGCCACCGGCATCGTGGCCCTGTACTCGGCCGCCATCGACATGCCGGGCCGGGTCGAAGACCAGCTGCGCAATATCCTGCTGTCGTACGTGGTGATGCTGGTGATCGCTTACCTTCCCACGCAAACGCTGATGCGCGTGGCGGTGCCGATCTATACCATCGGCGTGGCGCTGCTGATCGCGGTGGCCATGTTCGGCCTGATCCGCAAGGGCGCGCGCCGCTGGCTCTACGTGGGCATGGTGATCCAGCCGTCCGAGATCATGAAGATTTCCATGCCGCTGATGCTGGCCTGGTACTTCCAGAAGCGCGAGGGCGTGGTCCGATGGTATGACTTCGCGGTGGCGCTGGTGCTGCTGCTGATCCCGGTCGGCCTGATCGCCAAGCAGCCCGACCTGGGCACCGCGCTGCTGGTGATGGCGGCGGGCATCTACGTGATCTACTTTGCCGGCCTGACCTGGCGCATCATTCTGCCGCTGATGGCGATGCTGGTGGTGGCGGTCTCGCTGCTGATCACGTTCCAGAACGACATCTGCGCACCCGGCGTGACCTGGCCGGTCCTGCATGACTACCAGCAGCATCGCGTGTGCACGCTGCTGGACCCGACCACCGACCCGCTCGGCAAGGGCTTTCACACGATCCAGTCGATCATCGCGATCGGCTCGGGCGGCGTCGAGGGCAAGGGCTGGCTCAAGGGCACCCAGACCCACCTGGAATTCATCCCGGAGAAGCACACCGACTTTATTTTCGCGGTGTATTCGGAGGAGTTCGGCCTGATCGGCAATGCCGTCCTGCTGGTGCTGTACCTGCTGCTGATCTTCCGCGGCCTGTTCATTGCCGCCAACGCGCCGACGCTGTTCTCGCGGCTGCTGGCCGGCTCCATCACGCTGATCTTCTTCACCTATGCCTTCGTCAACATGGGCATGGTGAGCGGCATCCTGCCCGTGGTGGGCGTGCCGCTGCCGCTGATGAGCTACGGCGGCACGGCGCTGGTGACGCTGGGCGCGGGCATCGGCATCCTGATGGCGATTTCCCGACAGAAACGGCTGATCCAGACGTAATACAGAGGGACGATGGCCCAGGGCGGGGCGCCGGCGCCCCGCTTTGCTAAACTGCCATGCAAAATTCTCTCGGTTCGAAGCCCATGAACGCCCAAGACGTCGCCGCCTACCTGCAGAGCAATCCCCAGTTCTTCGAAGACCATGCCGAGCTGCTCGCCACCGTGCAGCTGACCAGCCCGCACAGCCACCGTGCGGTGTCGCTGCAGGAACGGCAGATGGAAATCCTGCGTGAAAAGAACAAGGTACTGGAACTGCGCCTGGCCGACCTGATGCGCCACGGGCACGACAATGACCGCACCCAGCAGCGCATGCATGCCTGGCAAATGCGGCTGATGGGCGAGCCGGACTCCCACGCGCTGCCCTATGCCGTGCAGGACGGCCTGCAGCAGGTGTTCGATGTGCCCGCCGTGGCGCTCAAGCTGTGGGATGTGGCTGAGCAGTATGCCCATATGGAAGTGGCGCAGGGCGCCAGCGATGACCTGCAACTGTTCTCCGAAGGCCTGCGCGCGCCGTACTGTGGCGCCAACGCGGGTTTCGAGGCGGCCGGCCTGCTGGAACTCGACGAAGTCGCATCGCTCGCCATGGTGGCCTTGCGTCCGCCCGTGCGCACCGCCGGCGAGGTGCCGGGCGCGGCCTTCGGCCTGCTGGTGCTGGGCTCGCCCGATCCGCGCCGTTTCCTCGAGGGCATGGGCACGGCCTACCTGACGCAGATCGGCGAAGTGGCCGGTGCCGCGCTGAATCGCCTGCGCGAGTGAATTCCAGCGGGCCGCGTCGTCCACGCCTTGCTTCCATGACCCACGATCCGACCAAGGTCTCAGCGGCGGATACGGAGCCGCCGGCGGCCGACCCCGTCATCGCGCAATATCTGGCCTGGCTGCAAGGCAGCCGCAAGCTTGCCGAACACACCATCAGCAGTTATCGCCGCGACCTGACCGCGCTGCAGGCGCACGCCGCCAGGCACGCGCCGGGCTTTGCGCTGCTGGCGCTGCAGACGCGCCATATCCGCGCCTTTGCCGCGCGCCTGCATGGCGCAGGCCTGGCAGGCACCACGATTGCCCGCACCTTGTCCGCCTGGCGCGGCTTCTATCTTTGGGCGGCGCAGCACGGCCTGGGCGTCCAGGCCAATCCCGTGGATGGCGTGCGCGCGCCGCGTTCCCGTCACCGGTTGCCCAAGGCGCTATCCGTCGAGCATGCCGTGGCGCTGGTCTCGCATTCCGCGGGGACCGATGCCGCCGCGCTGCGCGACCAGGCCGTGTGGGAGTTGTTCTATTCAAGCGGATTGCGCTTGTCGGAACTGGTGCAGCTCGACGCCCGCTATGAAAAGCGCGATGGCTATGAATCGGCCGGCTGGATCGATATGTCCGGCGCCGAGCTGACCGTGACCGGCAAGGGCTCGCGCCGGCGCACGTTGCCGGTCGGCAGCAAGGCGATGGACGCGTTGCGCGGGTGGCTTGCCGTGCGCGAGCAGCTATTGCGGCCGGGTGCCGCGCCCGAGGATGCGTCCGCACTGTTCCTCGGTGCGCGCGGACACCGGCTGTCGATGCGCGTGGTGCAGTTGCGGCTCAAGGAGCAGGCGATTCGTGCCGGCGTGCCAGCCGACGTGCATCCGCATATGCTGAGGCATTCGTTTGCGACGCATATGCTGCAATCGTCGGGCGACCTGCGGGCGGTACAGGAGTTGCTCGGGCATGCCAGCATCTCCACGACGCAGATCTACACCTCGCTGGACTTCCAGCATCTGGCCAAGGTCTATGACAAGGCCCATCCGCGGGCCGGAAGGGCGGCGTCGGCAAAGGACAAGGACGACAATGACAAGGCGTCGCCCGTGAAGGACTGAGTTCTCAATCCGCCCACTGCGCCAGCACTTCCCGGAACCGTTCGATCTCCGGCAACAGCCAACCTCGAAACGCCTGCACTTTCGGCGAATCCAGCGCCCCGGGCGCGCACACGAAATACAGCAGCCACGGGCATGGAATGCTGACATCGAACAACCGCACCACGCGGCCGGACAGCAGGTCGTTGTAAGCGAGCGAAGAGCGGATCAGTGTGACGCCCTGGCCCTCGGCCGCTGCCTGCAGCAACAGCGACGAATCTTCGAGCAATAGCCCCTTGCGCGGCTCGGGCCAGTCCAGCCCTGCGGCTTCGAACCATGGCTTCCACGGGTCGCCTTCGCCGCGCAGCAAGTTCAGGCCGGCCAGGTCGGCGGGCCGCTCCGGCAGGCGTCCGCCGTTGAAGGCGGGGCTGCAGACCGGAAAGAACACATCATCGAGCAGCTTTTCCACGTACAGGCCCGGATAGTCGCCAGTGCCCATGCGCAACGCGATATCGACCTCTTCCTGGCCAAAATCCACGAGCGTATTCGACGACAGCAGCTCGACGTCCAGCTCCGGATGCCGTTCGATAAAGCTGCCAATGCGCGGCATGAGCCAGCGCGCGGCGAATGACGGCATGGTGCTGATCGTCAGCCGTTTGTCGCGGTTGCCGGACTGCAGCACGCGCGTGGCATCGGCGATCTGCAGCAGGGCATCGCGGATGCGCTCGGCGTAAAGGCGCCCGGCCGGTGTCAGCGCCACGCGCTTGCCGTGGCGCTCGAACAGCGGCATCGCAAGTTCCTCTTCCAGCGCGCGGATCTGGTGGCTGACCGCGCCGTGCGTGACGAACAGTTCCGTCGCCGCGCGCGAAAAGCTCTCGTGCCGGGCCGCCGCTTCGAACGCGCGCAACGCTGTCAGCGCCGGCAGGCGCGGCAATTCGCGGTGCCAGCCACGCGGCATATCCCTTTCCCATGCACCTTTCCATGCCATGACATGCTCCGCTTTGTGAATTTGGCTAACAAGAACCTTAAAAATATATCGTTTTGCCAGTGCCCGGGCAATCACTAGAATTCAGTTCACCGGCGCCCCATTGCCATGACGAATCGAAGTGTACTGGCGGGAAAACCAGGCCAGTACCGGTCATGTGGCAAAACCCGGCAAGCGTGCCGAGGCCGGCGGACAGGAGATCCATCATGCAAGCTCTGCTCACAACGACAGTTTTCACACTGAATCCCGGCGAAGTCACGGCGCTGTCCATGCATGCGGCACAGCGCCTCCATGTGGAAGATGCCGCCGGCACCGACCTGTGGATTACCCGCGAAGGCGATTCCGAGGACTACTGGCTGCGTTGTGGCGCGAGCCTGCTGCTGCGGCGTGGCGATGAAGTGGTCTTGAGCATCGATCCGCGGGCCCGCCGTGCCGTGCGGCTGGCGTTGATCGCCGAGGCGCGCCGCCCGGCGCTGACGCTTGCGGATGTCCCCCACCTCGTGTATCGCAGCTTGCGGCGCCTGGTTCGAGGCACGGAATGGACGCCGGGCGACGACCACGCCAAGGCCGCGTGACGCGATGGGCGGAGAGACGTCGGAAGCCCATGCGCTAAGGCTTCGCCTGGTCTGGTCGAGGCCGGGCGATGAAACCGGCAGCGCGGACACCCGGCCGGACTGACTAATTCCCCATGAACGTGGCGGGGGCCGGCGTAAGCCGGCCCTTTTCGTTACACTCTCGCCATGCATCCGATTCAAGTCTTCGAGCGGGGCCGCGAGGATTACCAGCCCTGCTTCGACGCGATGCGCGCCTTCACTGCCGCGCGCACGCCCGAGACGCCCGACCAGATCTGGCTGGTCGAGCATCCGCCGGTCTACACGCTGGGCCAGGCGGGCGATCCCGCGCACCTGCTGGCGCCGGATGCGCATATCCCGATGGTGCAGATCGACCGTGGTGGACAGATCACTTACCACGGCCCCGGCCAGGTGGTGGCTTATCTGTTGCTCGATCTCAAGCGTCGCAAACTGATGGTGCGCGAGCTGGTGAACGACATCGAGCAGGCCGTGCTGGACACGCTTGCCGCGTATAATCTCGCGGCTGAGCGCAAGTCCGGCGCCCCCGGCATTTACCTGTCGGACGGGCCGCACCGGGGCGCGAAGATTGCCGCACTCGGGCTCAAGATCCGCAATGGCTGCAGCTATCACGGCGTCAGCCTGAACGTGCAGATGGATCTGGCGCCGTTCCTGCGCATCAATCCGTGCGGCTATGCCGGACTGGAAACGGTCGACATGGCCACTGCCGGTGGACACTGGCAGGACCAGCCCGTGACCGCCGCACAACAAACTGACATCGCGCGACGCCTGGCGGCGGCATTGTGCGAGGTGCTGGCAGCGCGCGAGGCCCGTGCGCTGGCGGCCGACAAGACTGCCGCCACGCCGGCCCTGGCCTCTTAGTGACAAGCTGACAAGCGAATTGCACGCCGTTGCGCGTGCGGAGAAATTTATGAGCGACGCCCTGATCGCCTCCTCCAGCGAAGCCCCGCAATCCCCCGCGGAGCAGTACGATCCGACCCGCAAGCAGAAGTCTGCCGACAAGACCGCGCGCATCCCCATCAAGATCGTGCCGGCCGAAAAGCTCAAGAAGCCGGACTGGATCCGCGTGAAGGCCGCCACCGGCAACTCGCGCTTCTACGAGATCAAGGACATCCTGCGCGCCAACAACCTGGTGACGGTGTGCGAGGAAGCGAGCTGCCCGAACATCGGCGAATGCTTCGGCAAGGGCACGGCCACGTTCATGATCATGGGCGACAAGTGCACGCGCCGCTGCCCGTTCTGCGACGTCGGCCACGGCCGCCCCGATCCGCTCGACGTGAACGAGCCGGGCAACCTGGCGCGCACGATCGCCCAGCTCAAGCTGAACTACGTGGTGATCACCAGCGTCGACCGCGACGACCTGCGCGACGGCGGCGCCCAGCACTACGTGGACTGCATCAGCCAGACCCGCGAACTGTCGCCGGTGACCCGCATCGAAGTGCTCGTCCCTGACTTCCGCGGCCGCCTGGACAAGGCGCTGGACATCCTGCAGGGCTGCCCGCCGGATGTGATGAACCACAACATGGAAACCGTGCCGCGCCTGTACAAGCAGGCCCGCCCGGGCGCCGACTACGCGCACTCGCTCACGCTGCTGAAGGAATTCAAGCGCCGCAACCCGAACGTGGCGACCAAGTCCGGCCTGATGGTCGGCCTGGGCGAGACCGACGAGGAAATCCTCGAAGTCATGCGCGACATGCGCGCGCACGACATCGACATGCTGACCATCGGCCAGTACCTGGCGCCGTCGAACCACCACCTGCCGGTGCTGCGCTACGTGCATCCCGACACCTTCAGGATGTTCGAGGAAGAGGCCTACAAGATGGGCTTCACGCATGCCGCCGTGGGCGCGATGGTGCGCAGTTCGTACCACGCCGACCAGCAGGCGCATCAAGCCGGGTTTGCCTGAGCG
>NZ_JBYOJS010000023.1:69247-93396 GCF_057798895.1 Cupriavidus sp. 22TCCZM04-2 | reverse complement strand
CCAGTGTAGTTGGCGCTCGGGCGGATGATCTTGTTGTCGATGCGCTGCTCGATGATGTGCGCAGCCCAGCCCGACGTACGCGCGATCACGAACAGCGGCGTGAACATCGCGGTCGGCACGCCCATCATGTGATAGCTCACGGCGCTGAACCAGTCCAGGTTCGGGAACATCTTCTTGATATCCCACATCACCGTTTCCAGGCGCTCGGCGATGTCGAACATCTTCATCGAGCCGGCTTCCTTCGACAGTTCGCGCGCGGTGGCCTTGATGACCTGGTTGCGCGGGTCGGCAATGGTGTACACCGGATGGCCGAAGCCGATCACGACTTCCTTGTTCTCCACGCGGCGGCGGATATCCGCCTCGGCTTCGTCGGCGTTGTCGTAGCGTTTCTGGATCTCGAAGGCCACTTCATTGGCGCCGCCGTGCTTGGGGCCGCGCAGCGCGCCGATCGCGCCGCAGATGGCCGAGTGCATGTCCGAGCCCGTGCCGGCGATGACGCGGCCGGTGAAGGTCGATGCGTTGAACTCGTGCTCCGCGTACAGGATCATCGAGGTGTGCATCGCGCGTTCCCACTGGGCCGACGGCTTCTTGCCGTGCAGCAGGTGCAGGAAGTGGGCGCCGATGGAGTCATCGTCGGTTTCGACTTCGATGCGGCGGCCGTTGTGGCTGAAGTGGTACCAGTACAGCAGCATCGAGCCCAGGCTGGCCATCAGCTGGTCGGCGATGTCGCGCGCGCCCGGGGTGTTGTGGTCGTCCTTCTCCGGCAGCACGGTGCCCAGCACCGACACGCCGGTGCGCATCACGTCCATCGGGTGGGCCGAGGCCGGCACGCATTCCAGCGCGGCCTTGACGTTGGCGGGCAGGCCGCGCAGCGACTTCAGCTTGGTCTTGTACGCGGCCAGTTCGGCCTTGTTCGGCAGCTTGCCGTGGACCAGCAGGTGGGCGATTTCCTCGAACTCGCAGGCATCGGAGGCATCGGCCACGTCCAGGATGTCATAGCCGCGGTAGTGCAGGTCGTTGCCGGTACGGCCAACGGTGCACAGGGCGGTGTTACCGGCGGTCACGCCCGACAGGGCAACGGACTTCTTGGGCTTCGGGGTGGCGATCGGTTGTGCTTCGGACATCAGGGTCTCCTTGTGAGGTACGGTTCGGCTGGCCTTACTTGGCCTTGCCCTGGGCAAACAGGGCGTCGAGTTTCTGTTCGTAGGCGTGGTAGCCGATGCTCTCGTAGAGTTCCGAGCGCGTCTGCATGGTGTCGACCACGTTCTTCTGGGTGCCGTCGCGGCGGATGGCGGTGTAGACGTTCTCGGCGGCCTTGTTCATGGCGCGGAAGGCCGACAGCGGGTACAGGACCATCGACACGCCCGAGCCGGCGAGTTCATCCGTGGTGAACAGCGGCGTGGCGCCGAATTCGGTGATGTTGGCCAGCACCGGCACCTTCACCGCGTCCACGAACTTGCGGTACATGGCCAGGTCGGTCATGGCTTCCGGGAAGATCGCGTCGGCGCCTGCCTCGACGCATGCCACGGCGCGCTCGATGGCGCTTTCCAGGCCTTCCACGGCCAGCGCGTCGGTGCGCGCCATGATCACGAAATTCTCGTCGGTACGCGCATCGACGGCAGCCTTGATGCGGTCGACCATCTCGCCCTGAGTGACGATTTCCTTGTTCGGACGATGGCCGCAGCGCTTGGCGCCGACCTGGTCTTCAATGTGCATGGCCCCGGCGCCGGCCTTGATCAGCGAGCGGGTGGTGCGGGCCACATTGAAGGCCGACGAACCGAAGCCGGTGTCGACATCGACCAGCAGCGGCACATCGCATACGTCGCTGATGCGGCGCACGTCGATCAGCACGTCTTCCAGGCCCGAGATGCCCAGGTCGGGCAGGCCCAGCGAGCCCGCGGCCACGCCGCCGCCCGACAGGTAGATGGCGCGGTAGCCAGCGCGCTTGGCCAGCAGGGCGTGGTTGGCGTTGATGGTGCCCACCACTTGCAGCGGATGCTCTTCGGCCAGGGCCTGGCGGAAGCGGGCGCCGGCCGAGCGGGCCAGGTCGGATGCGGAATAGATCATGGTGCGGTGTCTCGTTGTCAGGGGCAATGATGGAACGGGACCAATAACGCAAGCGCTATGCCAGCCCCTCGGACCAACCTTGCGCGCGTCCTTAACTAATTGATTTTATGGATAATTTTGATACAAGCGGTGAGTGTTCAACGGCGCGGAAAGGCATTTCATCGCACTATTGCATTGCATGCGTGGAATTCGAATTTCACGATTGAAATTCATATCCCGGGCGGGCACAATAGCAGCACTTTACCGTCGAAGCACCATGCCACCCTCAGCCTCTCCTTCCGGCCTGCCGCGCATCTGGGCCCTGGGCATCAGCCGCCTGCAGCGCGCCTTCGCGGAACTGATTCCAGCCTATTCTCACCTGGCCGAGTTCCGCATCGTCGGCCGTGCCTACGACTCCGCGGCCGACGCCATTCGGCGCGAGGCGCGCGAAGGCAAGCTCGACGTCGTGGTATCGGGCGGCTCCAATGGCGCCTACTTGCGCCAGCACGTGGACCTTCCGGTCGTGCTGGTCAAGGTGACCGGTTTCGACGTGATGAGCGCATTGGCGACCGCTCGGCGCATCTCGCCCCATGTGGCGCTCGTGACGCACGCGTCCACGTACGCCGAGGTCGACGAATTCACGCGTGCGTTTTCGCTGTCGATCCCCGCGTACACCTATCTGACCGAGGACGACGCCACCGCGCGGGTGCAGACGCTCAAGCAGGAAGGCGTGAAAGTGGTGGTCGGCCCTGGCCTGGTGACCGACCTGGCGGACCGGCTCGGCCTGATCGGCGTGTTCCTGTACTCGGGCAATTCCGTGCGCATGGCGCTGGAGGATGCCATCGAGGCGGCACGCCTGCGGCGCATCGAGTCGGGGCGCCGCGACTACGTCAATAACATCCTCGCGCACCTCAACGAGGGCGTGGCCGCGGTCGACGGCGAAGGCCGCATCCAGTCATTCAACCCGGCGATGGAGCGTTTCCTCGGCACACCGGCCGCGAGTGCGGTCGGACGCAAGCTGCAGGCGCTGTCGCCGGGTCTGTCGCTGGATGACGTGATCCAGAGCGGCGCGAAGGAACTCGAGGCGATCCAGAAAGTGGGCGACCGCATGGTCGTGGTCAATCGCATCCCGCTCGTCAACGAGTCGGGTACCACGGGTGCGCTGCTGACCCTGCAGGACGCGACCGCCATCCAGCGCGTGGACCGCAACCTGCGCTCGCGCAGCCGGACGCGGCTGCCCGGGGTGCGCTACAGCCTGGAAGACCTGGCTGGCACTTCGGACGCCATGGCGCACTTGCGCGATCTGGCGCGGCGTTATGCGGCCGTCGATTCCACCGTGCTGATCGGCGGCGAGAGCGGCACCGGCAAGGAGGTGCTGGCGCAGGGCATGCACGACGCCAGCCCGCGCCGCGCCTTCCCGTTCGTGGCCGTCAACTGCGCGGCGTTCCCCGAGGCGCTGCTCGAAAGCGAACTGTTCGGCTATGAAGAGGGCGCGTTTACCGGCGCACGGCGCGGCGGCAAGGCGGGCCTGTTCGAGTCGGCCCACAACGGCACGCTGTTCCTTGACGAGGTTGGCGACATGCCGCTGGCGCTGCAGACGCGACTGCTGCGTGTGCTGCAGGAAAAGCAGGTGCTGCCGATCGGCGGGCTTGAGGCCGTGCCGGTCAACGTGCGCGTGATCGCCGCCACGCACCGCGATCTCCCGCAGCGCGTGCGCGAAGGCAGCTTCCGCCAGGACCTTTACTACCGGCTCAACATCCTGCGCATCGAGGTGCCGCCGCTGCGCGAGCGCGCCGGGGACTTGCCGGAACTCGCGGACCTGCTCTACCGGCGCGCGCTGGAACGTCTGGGGCTGGAGCATCAGGAGGGCCTGCCGGAGGTCGCTCGCCTGCGCCTGGCTGGCTATCACTGGCCGGGCAATATCCGTGAACTGGAAAACGTCACCGAGCGCATTGCGGTGCTCGTGGCGGGCCGCCCGCTGGAGCCCGCCGAACTGCAGCGCGAACTGCATGCCGCGGTGCCGGAATTGTTCGGCGATGATGTGGGGACAGCACCCGAGGCGCGGATTTTCGTCGACATCCCCGCGCAGGAAAGCACGCGCAGCAGCCCTGGGCGCCGTGTCGGCCGTTCGCTGGCGGGTGTCGCGCAGGCGAGCGAGACCGAGCATATCCGCCGGGTGCTGGCCGAATGCGGCGGCGATCGCAATGCGGCCTGCCATATCCTGGGGATCAGCCCCACCACGCTGTGGCGGCGACTCAAGGCGGATTGAAGGAGGACTGAGGGCGGATCGAGGGCGCTAGCCCGCATGCGGCGACGCGTGCGTGAATGGCGTCGGAACCAGCCCCTTGCCGGCCAGCCAATCGTGATTGAACAGCCGTCCGAAGTAAAGATCGCCGCGGTCGCAGAGCAGGGTGACGATGCGATGGCCCGGGCCCATTTCGCGCGCCAGCGCGACGGCGGCCGCGACGTTGATGCCCGTGGAGCCGCCCAGGAACAGCCCTTCCTCGCGCAGCAGGCGATAGACCATGTCGACGCAGGCCTGATCGTCGACCCGCACGGCGTCGTCGATCACGGTGTCCTGCAGGTTCGCGGTGACGCGGCTGGAACCGATGCCCTCGGTGATCGAGCTGCCTTCGGACTTCAGTTCGCGGTGCTTGACGAAGTTGTAGAGGCTGCTGCCGCAGGGATCGGCGAGCACGATGCGCACGCGCGGATTGTGTTCCTTCAGGCAGCGCGAGATCCCTGCCAGCGAGCCGCCGGTACCGGTGGCGCAGACGAAAGCGTCGAGGTGTCCGGCGGTGTCATGCCAGATTTCCGGGCCGGTGGTTTCGTAGTGGGCCTGGCGATTGGCCACGTTGTCGAACTGGTTGGCCCAGATGGCGTTATCGGTCTGCGCCGCCAGCCGGCCGGCAATCTTCTGGTAGTTGTCCGGGTCGGCGTACGGCTTGGCCGGGACCGCGCGCACCTCGGCGCCGAGCATGCTCAGGCGCGCCATCTTCTCGGGGGACTGCGTATCGGGAATGACCACGATGCAGTGGTAGCCGCGCGCCGCGCAGATATGCGCCAGGCCGATGCCGGTATTGCCCGCGGTGCCTTCGACGACCGTGCCGCCCGGCCGCAGCGTGCCGCGGCGTTCGGCGTCGCGGATGATGTAGAGGGCGGCGCGGTCCTTGACCGAACCGCCGGGATTCAGGAATTCAGCCTTGCCATAGATGTCGCAGCCGGTCTCGGCGCTCAACCCGCCGAGCCGGATCAGCGGCGTATGTCCGATCGTGCCGACAAAACCATCCCTGACATCCATGGCGCGCTCCTGCCACGCCCCGCAAGGCATGGGGCGTCATCCAGAGTGATAGACCGGGCAGCGGAGATTGACAAGACAGGCGGCGCGCGGCGCCGTTGGCACCGTTAGGCCGCGTTCAGCCAGCGGAAGTCGAAATCGCCTTCGAGCAGCTCCTGCCGCGTGGCGTGGAAGTCACGCATATATTCGCGGTTCAGGTGCGATTCCAGCGCGCCCTTGGAGTCCCAGACCATGTAGACCACGACAACCTGGGCATCCTCTGCGTCCTGTCCGACGTGGTAGTTCAGGCAGCCCGGCTCCGTCAACCCGCGCGAGCGCAGCGAATCGAGCTGGGAAACCAGAGCTTCGCGGCGATTGGTCTTGGCGCGGGCAATGCCGACTAGCGTGTACGTTCTGGACATGGGATGACCGGCGAGCGTCTGCGGGCGTCTGGTAAGCGATTGGCGGGCCATTGTAGCCGGGCCCGGCCGTGTGGCGGGAATGCCCGAGGAGCCCGTCTGGACATTGTCCGGTGGCTTGACAGCGGCGGCCGGCTCCGTTCCAGCTGCATATTTTCCTAAAGTCCTGGCCGCGGCTGCCGATATGGGGCGGAACGAGGCACCATTTCACACGGGGCAATGCATGTTGAGACGAATCAAGGCGGAGCAACTGCAGGTCGGCATGTTCGTTGCCAAGCTGGGCGGGCCCTGGCATGCGCGGGCATTCTCTCGATCGAAGTTCCTGGTGACCAGCGAGGATCAGGTCGGCCAGATCCGGTCTTCGGGCGTGCAGGAGCTGTGGATCGACATCCTCAAGGGCCGCAACGCGCCAACGCCGCCGGCGGCGCTGAACCCCTGGGAGACGCCGGAGCCGGATCCCGCGCCAGTCCCCGCCATCGGCCTGGAGGCCGAGTTCGGCCACGCGCGCGAGTTGCTGCAGTCGGGCAAGTCAGTGATCGGCTCGATGTTCACCGACGTGCGCATGGGGCGCGCGCTGGAGGTCGACGGCGCGCTGCTGCTGGTGGACTCGGCGTCGCAGTCGCTGTCGCGGCATTCGCAGGCTCTGATCGCACTGGCGCGGCTCAAGGCGCGCGATGACTATAGCTACATGCACGCATTCGCCATGTGCGCGCTGATGGTCGCGGTCGGGCGGACCATGGAACTGCCGCCCGAAGAGGTCCGCGACCTGGGCCTGGCCGGCCTGGTGCATGACATCGGCAAGCTGACGCTGCCCGAGGCCGTGCTGCACAAGCCCGCTTCGCGCAAGCCCGGCGAGGACGAGGAGATCCGCCGCCATCCGTCAACGGGCTACCGCATCCTGAACGAAGCGCGCGTGAACGCCAATGTCGTGCTGGACGTGTGCGTGCACCACCACGAGCGCGTGGACGGACGCGGCTATCCGTTCGGGCTGATGGGGCGCGAACTGAGCGTCCACGCCAAGATCGCGGCCATTTGCGACACGTACGATTCCCTGACTTCCAGCCGCCCGGGCCACCAGGAATGGTCGCCCGCGCGCGCCATGGAATACATGGCGGTACGCGTCGACACGCTGTTCGACCGCCGCGTGTTCAAGGCCTTTACGCGTACCGTGGGCATCTACCCGCTCGGCACGGTGCTGCGGCTGCGCTCGAACCGGCTGGCGGTAGTCTGCGCCCAGCATGAATCCGAGCCGCTGCGGCCGCGCGTGATGGCGTTCTACTCGGTGGCGGACTCGCGTGCGCTGCCGCCGCAGGTCATCGACCTGCGCCAAAGCGACGACAGCGTGGTGGCTTTTGAAGACCCGGCCGACTGGGGCTATACCGACGAACAGTTGCTTGCGATGTACGCGGGGCAGGGGCAGCCCGGCGCGGCGGAGGCCACGGCGATGCCCGCCGCCTAGCCGGCAGGGGGGCAAAGGAGGCCCGCCCGCGCGCTGCCGCCGCGTTTTTGTACACTGGGCGGCTGAGTGAACCGCCTATTCGTGCTTTCATGGACTTCGATGCCCTGCCGGACCTGATCCAGCACTCCATGCCCACCCGCCCGTGGGCGCAGAACCTTGTCTACATGGCGATCCTGATCCTGGTCGCCACGGTCGCCCAGTGGCTGGTGGCCAAGGTGGTATCGCGCGTGGCGCACCGGCTGCTGGTCATGGCCGGCAACGGCCGCTGGAGCAAGGGGCTCATGCGTCACCGCGTGTACCGGCGCTTCGGCTATGCCGTGTGGTTTGCGGTGATTACCGTAGGCGCCGACGAGGTCCCGAATATCGGCCGCTACGCGCAAGCCGTCGAACGGATCACGCATGCGGGCACGTGGGTCTGCATCTTCATGATGATGATCGGCGCGCTGGGCGCCTGGCAAGACGTTTATGCCGGCAGCACGCGCGCGCAGACACGCTCGATCAAGGGCTACGTGCAGGTGGGGCGGCTGGGCCTGTGGCTGGTGTGCGGCGTGCTGGTGCTGTCGATCCTGATCGACCGCTCGCCACTGTGGATGCTGTCGGGCATCGGCGCGTTGTCCGCGGTGCTGCTGCTGGTATTCAAGGATACGCTGCTGTCGCTGGTGGCCAGCACGCAGCTGACCTCGAACGACATGCTGCGCATCGGCGACTGGATCGAGATGCCGCAATGCAATGCCGACGGCTACGTCAAGGACATCGCCCTGCATACGGTGAAGGTGCAGAACTGGGACAACACCGTGACTACGGTGCCGACCTACAAGCTGTTTTCGGAAAGCTACCGCAACTACCGCCAGATGTTCGAATCTGGCGCGCGCCGCATCAAGCGCACGCTGCGCCTCGACGCCGGCAGCGTGCGGTTCCTGAGCGACGACGAAGTCCATGCGCTGATGCGCTTCCGCCTGCTGCACGACTACCTGGAACAAAAGCAGGCCGAAGTCGACGAGGCCAACCGGCTGCTGGTCGAGGCCGGCAGCGATGCGGTCAACCGCCGCCGTCTGACCAATATCGGCACCTTCCGCGCGTATGGCATTGCCTACCTGAAGGCGCATCCGGAGATCCACCAGGACCTGCTTCTCAACGTGCGCATGATGGAGCCCGATTCGCACGGCATCCCGGTCGAGGTCTACTGCTTCACGCGGCTGACCGGGTGGATGGACTACGAACGCATCCAGGGCGATCTGTTCGACCACCTGCTGGCGATCCTGCCCGAACTGAGCCTGCGCCTGTACCAGGCGCCCTCAGGCGCGGACCTGACCGGGGCACGCACCAATTCCCTGCTGGCCGCGGCGCAGGTTGCGGCGGCGCAAGTGGCGCAAGTGGCGACACCCGAGAAGAAGGCATCGCCGATGCGGTAAGCATCAGCCCGCCACGCGCGGCTTGACGCGGCTGGCCGCCTCCTTGGCGCGCGCGCGCGCGGTGTCGACATCGTCGGCATAGGCCAGCGCCACGCCCATGCGGCGCGTGGTGAAGCTTTCCGGCTTGCCGAACAGACGGACCTCGGTCTGCGGCACGCGCAGCGCCTCGGCCACACCGTCGAATACGACGCCCCGGGCCTCCACGCCGCCGTAGATCACGGCGCTGGCACCGGGGCTCTTCAGCGCCGTGCTGACCGGCAGGCCCAGGATGGCGCGCGCGTGCAGCTCGAACTCGTTCTGCCATTGCGTGGCCATGGTGACCATGCCGGTATCGTGGGGGCGCGGGCTGACTTCGCTGAACCAGACCTGCTCGCCCTTGACGAACAGTTCCACGCCGAACAGGCCCTGGCCGCCGAGGTCCGACGTGACCGCGCGTGCAATGTGCTCCGCCTTTTCCAGCGCCGCCGGGTGCATCGGGTGCGGCTGCCAGCTTTCGACGTAATCGCCGCTGACCTGGACGTGGCCGATCGGCGCGCAGAAGTGGGTTTCGACCTGGCCATCGGCGCCGAGCGCGCGCACCGTCAGCAGGGTGATCTCGTAGTCGAAGTCGATAAAGCCTTCCACGATGATGCGGCCGTGGCTGACGCGTCCGCCTGCCATGGCGTACTCCCACGCAGCCTTGACGCCTTCGGGGCCGTCGATTTTGCTCTGGCCTTTACCGGAGCTGCTCATGACCGGCTTGACCACGCACGGGTAGCCGATGCCGCCGTCGATCGCGGCTTGCAGTTCTTCGAGCGAATCGCAGAACTTGTACGGGCTGGTCGGCAGGCCCAGGGTTTCGGCGGCGAGCCGGCGGATGCCTTCGCGGTCCATGGTCAGGCGCGCGGCGCGCGCGGTGGGAATCACGCGCACCACGCCGGCGGCTTCGAGCTGCTCAAGCATCGGCGTGGCGATGGCCTCGATCTCGGGCACCACAAGCTGCGGCTTTTCCGCCTCGATCAGCGCCTTGAGCTGTGCCGGGTCGCTCATGGCGATGGTGCGCGCGTGGTGGGCGACCTGCTGGCCGGGTGCGTTCTCGTAGCGGTCCACGGCAATCGTTTCCACACCAAGCCGCTGCAGCGCAATCAGCACTTCCTTGCCGAGCTCGCCGGAGCCGAGCAGCATGACCTTGGTGGCCGAAGGGGAAAGGGGGGTTCCGAGGGTCGTCATGGGGCGTGGTGGCGCGGAGCTGGGAAACCCCGCATTGTAGTGCAGGCGGGCGGCGGATCCGGCCGCATGCCGCCCAGCAACGGTGCCACGAGCGCACGCGCGGACCATGCCGTTGAATTCGTGCTTCGAAAAGTTTCATGACGGCAGGCCAAGTCTGGCCGCCATGCCGGGATACATTCGGCCTTGACCTTAAACCACGGCGTGCGGCAAGCCGGACGCACACGTAGATCAGCATGAGAACCCTGCCACCATCTGCCCGGAACACGATGGCCGCGCTACTGGCCGCGCTGGGACTGGCGACCTGGGGTCCGGCGCTGGCGCAGGACGCCGCACCACCAATGGCACCGGCGTCGCCAGAAGCGAAGCCCGCGCGCAGCCTGTCCTTCTTCGATCCCGAGGACGGCATGTTCGACGCGAGCGACTACCTGCTCAACCACAAAGGTGCGCTGCCGGTCCCGACCATCATCACCGAGCCTGCGGTGGGCTATGGCTTCGGACTCGGGCTGGTGTTCTTCTCGGAGTCCATGGCCGAAGCCGCCGCCAATGCGAGGGCATCCGGCAAGGGCCCTGCGCCGCCGAATATCACGGTGGTTGGCGGCGCCTACACGGAAAATGGCACCTGGGCGGCTGGCCTGGGCCATTTCCACACCTGGGACGGCGACCGCTACCGGTATCTCGGCGCGATTGCAAAAGTGGATGCCCAGCTCGATTACTTTGGTCAGCTGAACCAGGCGCGCGCCTACGAATTGCAGGGCAACTTCCTGGTACAGCAGTTCCTGGTCCGCATCGGTGACTCGCCCTGGTACGTGGGGCCACGCTACGTCATGTTCGATTCATCGGCCACGTTCAAGTTTGGCAGCGCCACCGAGTTGGGGAATATCGAAAAGGACCAGCGCATCGGCAAGGGCGGCATCGTGGTCGACTACGACTCGCGCGACAACATCTTCTATCCGAACCGCGGCAGCTATGCCGAACTGGAAGCACAGTTTGCACGCGTCGGTTTCGGCAGCACGCAGACCTTCAATATGTACAACGCGCGCGGCTTCACCTGGCTGCCGCTGGCACGCACGCTGATCCTGGGGCTGCGCGCCGACACGCGCTTTTCCACCGGCGATGTCCCGTTCTACGCGCAGCCTTACGTCGACCTGCGTGGCGTGCAGAAGGGCCGCTACCAGGACCGCAATGCCGTCATGGCGGAAATGGAGCTGCGCTGGGATGTCACGCCGCGCTGGTCGGTGCTGGGCTTCACCGGGACCGGCAAGGCCTATGGGCGCTGGAATGACTTCTCCGATGCCAGCAATGTCTACAGCGTGGGGGCGGGCTTTCGCTACATGATCGCGCGCAAGCTCGGGGTATCGATGGGTATCGACGTCGCCCACAGCAAGGGGCAGAACGCCTTCTACATCCAGGTCGGCAGCGCGTGGCACTGAGCCGTCGCGGCGCGACGGCTCATGGTGACAGGCCTGATACCGGGACTAAGTGGCGGCGAGTGCGGGCGGTCGGCGCTGCGTCGCTACGGCAAAGGCGATCTGCGCCAGCCCCGCGCTCAGGCCGAGCCCCACGCCGACCTGCCACGCCAGCGTGTACGATCCCAGCGCGTCATACACCAGGCCACCACCGAACGCGCCGACAAAGCTGCCGATCTGGTGGCTGAAGAAGGCCATGCCAGCGATCATGGCCTGCCAGCGCAGCCCGAAGGTCTCGCCGATCCAGCCCGCCACCAGGGGGGCCACGCCAAGCCAGAGGAAACCCATCACGGCCGCGAACACCAGCGTGCTCGCCGGCGTGGGTGCCGACGAGAAATACCAGGTCAGCGCCAGCGAGCGGATGGTGTAGATGCTGCCCAGCAGCAAGAGCTTGTTGACGCGCCCGCCGGCCCAGCCGAAGAAGATGCTGCCCAGCACGTTGAAGCCGCCGATGACGCCTAGCGCCTTCGCGCTGAGCATCGGGTCCATGCCGCAGATATCGAGGTATGAGGGCAGGTGCGTGGTCAGGAAGACCAGCTGCATGCCACAAACGAAATAGGCCATCGCCATGACCAGGAACGGTACGTGGCGCAGGGCCGATCCCAGCGCCTGGCGCGCGTTGCCCTGGTCCGCCCCTTGCGGCGTAGCGACAGGCAGGCGGTCCACGCGGCCGGCGAACCAGGCAGCGGGCAGCATCACCAATGCCAGGACGACGAACGCCGCCACGCCGGTGCGCCAGCCGAACGACTGCGAGACCACCTGGCCAATCGGCGCCGCGATCAGCGCACCCAGCGAGCCGGCGCCCGATACCAGGCCCAGCACCGTGCTGCGCATGGCCGCCGGCACCGGCCGCGCCGCTACCGCCATGGAGATGGCGCTTCCCGTGCACGCCATCGACGCGCCGATGGCCACGCCCGCGCCGAGTGTCACGCCTACCATTCCGTGCGAGGTGCACAGCAGCACCAGCCCGATCACATAGAGCAGCGAGCCAGTCATCATCAACGGCCGGAAGCCAACGCGCGCGGCCCACGCGCCCGCGAGCGGCTGCAGCAGTCCCCAGGCCAGGTTTTGCACGGCAATGGCGACGGTGAAGTCGGACACCGAAATGCCAAGGTCCTTCGTCAGCGGCGGCATGAAGATGCCCAGGCTCTGGCGCAGGCCCATAGCCAGGCTCAGCATGACGGAGGCGCCGACGAGAATGGGGAGCGCCGGGCGGAGCGCGTGGAAGCGGGAGGGCACGGGGGACGTCTCGGGTCGTTATTGTTGTCCCGATGACTCGCGCCATTTCACATGAGGATTAAGCAGGCGCTGAATTCACCGAGCGAAGCCAGCGTAGGGGCTGGCCGGACGGGTGTCAATGTGGCTGGCACCCGCCCGGTGGCTCGCGGCAAATGTCCTGTGCGGCTATCGGTCGGGCCCGCGCAGACTTCGCTCGCAGGCGTCGCGAAGGTCCCTCAGTCGAGGCTGACTTTGGATGCCTTGATGGTCTCGCCCCAGCGCTTCACCTCGCTGTCGACGAGCGCCGCGAACTTCGTTTGTGGTTCGCCACCAGCGATGCCGCCCATCTCGCGGAACTTGGCCACGATCTCGGGATCGCGCATGGCCTTGACCAGCGCCTCCTGCAGCGCGGCAAGGACCGCGGGCGGGGTCTTCGCCGGCGCGAAAACGCCAAGCCAGCCCATTACCACGAAATCCCTGATCCCGGCCTGTTCCATGGTCGGCACATCGGGCAGGCCGGGCAGGCGCTCGGCGCTGGTGACGGCCAGCGCGCGCAGCTTGCCGGCGCGGATATGCGGCAACGCCTGCGTCATGTTGTCGAACATGAACGTCGTTTCGCCTGCGAGCAGCGAGGTGGTGGCCGGCGTGGACCCTTTGTACGGCACATGGATGACTTCGGTGCCGGTGCGCAACCGGAACAGCTCCGAGGTCAGGTGCGTGGTCTGGCCGATGCCCGCCGAGGCATACGAGTACTTCCCGGGCGACTTCTTCAACTGCGCGACCAGATCGGCCACGGTCTTGTACCGCGACTGCGCGTTGACGACCAGCACGTTCGGGAAGGAGATCATGTCCGTAAGCGGCACGAAATCCTGAGGCTTGTAGGTCAGTTTGCTGTAGGCGCTGTAATTGATGGCGTGCGAGCCGGTGTTGCCGACCAGCAGCGTGTAGCCGTCGGCGGCCGCACGCATGAACGTCTGCGTGCCGATGATGCCGCCGCTGCCGGGGCGGTTGTCTACCACGACGGGCTGGCCGAGCAGGACCGACAGCTTCTGCGCGACGAGGCGCGTCGGGATATCGGTGGTGCCGCCGGGCGCGCCGGGCACGATGATGGTGATGGGCTTGTCGGGCCACGCGGATGCGGCCTGCGCGGCGTAGGGCAGGGCGGCCGCGCCCAGGATGCCCGGAAGCATCAGCGCGGCGGAAGTCTTGAACAGCGATTGTGGCAGCCGGGTGATCATGGTGGTCTCCTCCATGGTTTTGTCTGTGGTGCTGCAGTGCTGCAAGGCGTGGATGGCAGTGCGGCCGGCGCAAAAGGCCGGCCGCACGGGCAAGGGTTACCGCTTCATGCCGCTTATTTGCCGCTTATTTGCCGCTTACTTGCCGCTTACTTGCCAGTCCACACCGGCTTGCGCTTCTCCGCGAACGCGGCCGCGCCTTCGCGCGCATCGGCCGAAGAGAACACCGGCGCAACGATCGGGCGCTGGCGCTCGAACATCTCGGCCGCCGACCAGTCAGCCGATTCGCTGACGATCTGCTTGCTGACCGCCACGGCCATCGGGCCATTGGCGCCGACTTCCCCGGCCAGCGCCAGCGCGGCTTCGAGCGCCTGGCCCGGCTCGGTCAGGCGATTGACCAGGCCGTAGGCATGAGCCTGCTCGGCGCCGAGCAGATTGCCGGTCAGGGCGTACTCCATGGCGATGTGGTACGGCATGCGGCGCGGCAGGCGCATCAGGCCGCCAGCGGCGGCCGCCAGGCCGCGCTTGACTTCGGGCAGGCCGAACTTGGCGGCCTTCGAAGCCACGATCAGGTCGCAGGCGAGGGCCATTTCAAAGCCGCCGGCCAGGGCATAGCCTTCGACGGCGGCGATCAGGACCTTGCGCGGCGGCGCCTCGGTCAGGCCGCCGAAGCCGCGGCCCGGCAGGCTCGGGCGCTTGCCCGCCAGGAAGCCCTTGAGGTCCATGCCGGAGCAGAAGGTGCCGCCCGCGCCGGTCAGGATGGCCACGCTCAGGTCGTCGCGCGACTCGAGCTGGTCGAGCGCGGCGGCCAACGCCGTCGCGGTCTCGAAGTCCATGGCGTTGCGCGCCTCGGGCCGGTTCATGGTGATCAGCAGGATGTTGCCGCGTGTTTCGAGTTGCAGCGTTTCGCTCATGCTTGTCCTTGGTTCCTTGGGATCGGTCGTGAAGAAATCAGCGGCTCAGCGCGGGGCCATCCGGATGGCGCCATCCAGGCGGATGGTTTCGCCGTTGAGCATGATGTTCTCGAGGATGTGCAGGGCGGTCGAGGCGTACTCGTCCGGCGCGCCCAGGCGCGCGGGGTGCGGCACCATGGCGCCCAGCGAGGTGCGCACGTTTTCCGGCAGCTTGGCCAGCAGCGGCGTGTCGAACAGGCCGGGGGCAATCGTGCAGACGCGGATGGCGCGTTGCGCCAGGTCACGCGCGGCCACCAGCGTCATGCCGACGATGCCGGCCTTGGCCGACGAATACGGAATCTGGCCGATCTGGCCCTCATAGGCGGCCACCGAAGCGGTCAGCACGCAGGCGCCGCGCTCGCCGTCCACAATTTCATTCCTGGCCATGCGGGCGGCGCCCAGGCGCAGCGCATTGAACGTGCCGATCAGGTTGATGCGCACCACCGATTCGTACTTCTCCAGCGAGCCCGGCGAGCCGTCCTTCTCGACCACGCGCACTGGGGCGCCCAGGCCGGCGCAGTGAACCAGCGCGCGCAGCGGGCCGAGCGCTTCGGCGGCGTCATAGACAGCGTTCATCTGGTCGGTGTCGCAGACATCGGCCTTGACGAAGCGCGCCTTGGGGCCGAGTTCGTCGACGGCGGCATGGCCGCGTTCTTCGGACAGGTCGGCGATCACCACGCTCACGCCACGCTCGATCAGGCGGCGTGCGGTGGCCAGGCCCAGGCCGGACGCGCCGCCGGTCACGACGGCGGACATATCAGCGGTCAGTTTCATCTTGAGTCTCCGGTGCTATTCAGGAATTGGGGTGTTCGGGAAATACAGCGCAGGCCGGGAAAGATCCCGGCCTGCGCAAAAGCGTTACAGGCGTTCGATGATGGTCGCGTTGGCCATGCCGCCGGCCTCGCACATCGACTGCAGGCCGTAGCGGCCGCCGCTGTCTTCCAGCGCATGCAGCATGGTGGTCATCAGGCGCACGCCCGACGCACCGAGCGGGTGGCCCAGCGCGATCGCGCCGCCACGCGGGTTCAGGCGCGCAGCATCGGCGCCCAGCGCCTTCTGCCAGGCCAGCGGCACGCAGGCAAACGCCTCGTTGATCTCGTAGTGGTCGATCTGGTCGAGGTTCAGGCCGCTCTTCCTGATGGCGCGCTGGCTGGCGGGGATCGGTGCGGTCAGCATCATCACCGGATCGTCGCCGCACACGTCGAAGGCCACGAAGCGCGCACGCGGCTTCAGGCCCAGGCGCTGTGCCATCGATTCGCTCATCAGCAGCATGGCCGAGGCGCCGTCGCTGATCTGCGAGGCATTGCCCGCGGTCACGTTCCAGCCGATCTGCGGGAAACGCGCGCTCAGTTCGTCATTGCGGAACGAGGCCTGCAGCGTGCCGAGTTTCTCGACCGACGTGCCGGCGCGGATGGTCTCGTCATGCTCGACCACGCCGTTGGGCGTGACGATCGGCAGGATCTCGCGGCGGAACGCGCCGGCTTCGCGCGCGGCGGCGGCCAGTTCGTGCGAGCGGGCCGAGTAGCCGTCCATCTGTTCGCGCGACAGTTCGTACTTGGCGGCCACCAGTTCGGCGGCGACGCCCTGCGACACCAGGCCCGGCGCGTAGCGCGCTTCCATCGACGGGCCGTAGGGATTCTGGCCGATACGCGCCGAACCCATCGGCACGCGGCTCATCGACTCGATGCCGCACGCGATCACGATGTCATAGGCGCCGGCCATGATGCCCTGCGCGGCGAAGTGCACGGCCTGCTGGCTGGAGCCGCACTTGCGATCGATGGTGGTGGCCGGCACGTGGTCGGGCAAGCCAGCAGCCAGCCAGGCCACGCGGCCCGGGCCGGCGGATTGCTCACCGGCCTGCGTGACACAGCCCGTGATGACGTCGTCCACCAGGCCAGGGTCCAGCTTGTTGCGCTCGACCAGGCCCTTGAGCACCTGGGCCAGCAGTTCGGTGGCGTGCAGTTCGGTGAAAGCCGAACCCGGCTTGGAGCGGCCCATCGGGCTGCGGATGGCGTCGACGATGACGGCTTGTTGCATGCGGTTGTCTCCTGAAAAGCAGCTTCGGATAGCGAGTGACGAGCGACGGATCGGATATTGAGACGTTGGTATCGAAAAGTGATCGTCGGATACGATGATTTGGGATTCTCGCGTCGGAAATTTGCCACGTAAACCCAAAATACCGGATTTGACTTCGGAAAAAGCGAAGGGCAACATCCGGGTTTTGAGACACTGGTATCAAAAAACTCCAGACTCCGACGTTGATATGGCTAATGAATCACAGATTTCGATGACGTCGCCGCCTGTTGGGGGTGGTGAGGCCGAAGGCGAAGCTCGCCTGGTCAGTGCGCTGGCGCGCGGCATTTCCATCCTCAACTGCTTCTCGCCGACCGTGCAGGAGCTGAGCAGCCGGGAACTGATGGAGCGCACCGGCCTGGCCAAGCCGACCCTGTTCCGCTTGCTCGACACCTTGTGCGAACTGGGCCTGCTGCATTATTCGGAACGCCTGTCGCGCTACGTGCCGGGCGTCGGGCTGGTGAACCTGGCCGCGCCGGCGCTGGCGCGCATGACGGTGCGGCAGCTCGCGCGCCCGCTGATGCAGGAGCTGGCCGACCACATCGAAGGGCAGGTGGAACTGATGGTCGGCAACGGGCACACGCTGACCTATGTTGAAATCGCGCAGGGAGCCCGCAGCCATGTCTATCGTCCGGAGGTCGGTACGCGTGTGTCGATGTCGCGCACGGCATCCGGCCGTGCCTATCTGTCGATGATGGGCGATGCGGAGCGCAACGCATTCCTGGAGCACCTGCGCGTTACGGATCCACAGCGTGAAACCTGGCTGCGGGGAAGGCTGGCGGAGGCGGCGCACGACCTGGAGGCGCACGGCTTCTGCCGGGGCCACCGCGACCTGCATCGGGAAATCGAGTCGATCGCTGCGCCGATGCGCGCACGCCGCGACGGCGAGGCGTGGCTGTTCGCTGCGTCGGTGCCCGTGTTCAGCCAGCAGAGCAAGCAGTTGCTGGAAGACGTCGGGCCCCGGCTGGTCAGCCTGGTGCGGAATGTGGAGGGTTCGCTGGGGGCAGCGGGGTAGACGGAATCCGTAACGGTTGACGGGACACAATCGGCAGGAGGCGGTCCTTAAATTTCGAATCTCGTTTTCTTACCATCGCAGCAAGTTTTGATGGAAAGGATGCCCATGCGACCGTCGGTTGCGCTTGACATGAAGCGAAGCGCGGTGCGCGAAGCGACCAGCCGCTTCCGCGCAGCGAACCCGCGCGTCTTCGGCTCCGTGCTGCATGGCACTGACGAGGATGGCAGTGACCTGGATCTGCTCGTCGATGCCTTGCCGGGTGCGACGTTGTTTGACCTCGGCGGCCTGCAGGATGAACTGGAGTCAATGCTCGGCATCCGCGTCGATCTGCTGACGCCTTCGGACCTGCCGCTGAAGTGGCGGGGCCAGGTGCTCGCGGAGGCACGGCCGGTATGAGCGGGAACCGCCTGCCTGACGCAATCTTAGGCGGCCAGGCCGCCCCGTCACACAAACTCAGTTCCCCGTGAACACCGGCTTGCGCTTCTCCAGGAACGCCTGCACCGCTTCGCGGTGATCGGCGGTCTGGTGCGACAGCGCCTGGTAGCCGGCCGAAAGTTCCAGCAGCGTGTCCAGCCGCGTATGCATACCTTCGCGCATCAGCCGCTTGGCCAGCCGCACGGCATGCGGCGGATTGGCGGCGATGCGCTCGGCCAGCGCGTGCGCCGCGGGCAGCAGTTCTTCCGCCGGCACCACGCGTGACACCAGGTTCCACTCCAGCGCCTGCTGGGCGCTGATGGGCTCGCCCGTGAAAATCATCTCGGCGGCGCGCGACAGCCCGATGACGCGCGGCAGCAGCCACGCGCCGCCATCGCCGGGGATGATGCCCAGCCGCACGAACGACTCCGCAAACTGCGCGCGCTCCGAGGCAATGCGCAGGTCGCACATGCAGGTCAGGTCCAGGCCGGCGCCCATGGCCGCACCGTTGACGGCGGCGATCACCGGCACCTCCAGGTTGAACAGCGCCAGCGGCAGGCGCTGGATGCCGCAGCGATAGTCCTGGCGGATCTCCATGCCGCTGACCTCGCCCGAGGCCTGGCGTTCCATGTCGCGGATATTGCCGCCCGACGAGAAGGCGGTGCCCGCACCCGTGATGATGACCGCGCGCACGCTGCGGTCGCCGTGGATGCGGTCGATGGCCGCCAGGAACTCGTCGACGGCGGTATTGCCGGTCAGCGGGTTGCGGCGCTCGGGCTCGTTCATGGTCAGGGTCACGATGTGGCCCTGCTGCTCGTAGCGAAGGAATTCAGCCATGTTGTGGTCTCTCCGTTTCTGAATCTGTGAATGCTGCCTATTGCTTCGGGATGCCGGCCGGTTCGGCCGCGTCCGTCCAGAGCGTCTTGCAGCCAAGGCTAAGGGGAGCGGCATGGCTTCGTCCAATATTCATTTGTTGCCAGGTGATATCCCTGAGATATCGGCGCCGAGCAAATGAATATTGGACACCGATGTCGGGGCACTCCTAAGCTGAGCTTCGGCTGTCCGCCTGGAGCAGCCGGGCAGCACAGACCAGGAACACGAAGGAGACACATGAAGAAAGCCCTCGGACACATCAGGGTGCTGGACCTCACGCGCGTGCTGGCCGGCCCCTGGGCCACGCAGAACCTTGCCGACATGGGCGCGGACGTGATCAAGATCGAGCGTCCCGGCGCCGGCGACGACACGCGCGCCTGGGGCCCGCCGTTCCTGCGCGACGCGCGCGGGCAGGAGACGCGCGATTCGTCCTACTTCCTCAGCGCGAACCGGGGCAAGCGCTCGGTGACCGTGGACATCGCCACGCCCGCGGGCCAGGCCATCATCCGCGACCTCGCGCGCGAGGCCGATGTGGTGGTCGAGAACTACAAGGTCGGCACGCTGGCGCGCTACGGGCTCGGCTACGAGGACCTGCGCGCCATCAACCCGCGGCTGGTGTACTGCTCGATCACCGGCTTCGGCCAGAGCGGGCCGTATGCGGCGCTGCCCGGCTATGACTTCGTGTTCCAGGGCATGGGCGGCCTGATGAGCATTACCGGCATGCCCGATGGCGAGCCCGGCGGCGGCCCGGTCAAGTCGGGCATCGCGATCACCGACCTGCTGACGGGCATGTACGCGACCACGGCCATCCTGGCCGCGCTGGAGCACCGCCATGTGAGCGGCGTGGGCCAGTACATCGACATGGCCTTGCTGGACTGCGTGGTGACCATCAACTCGTACCAGGCCATCAACTACTTCCTGTCGGGCAAGGTCCCGCAGCGCATGGGCAATGCGCACTCGAACATGGTTCCGTACCAGGTGTTTCGCTGCAAGGAAGGCGATGTCATCGTGGCCGTCGGCAATGACGGCCAGTACCGCGCGCTGTGCAAGGTGATCGGGCGGCCCGATCTGGCCGACGACGAGCGCTTCTCCACGGCCGGGAACCGCAACCGCAACCGCGAGGCACTGATCCCGCAGGTGGCCGAGGCCATGCTCGCGCGCACCATGACCGAATGGGTCGAGCTGCTGGAAGCCGCCAACGTGCCGTGCGGCCCCATCTACGACATGCAGCAGGTGTTCGAAGACCCGCAGGTGCGCCATCGGGAAATGCAGGTGTCGCTGCCGCACAGTGCCGGCATGAACGCGCCGGGGCTGGCCAATCCGATCCGGCTGTCGGATACGCCGATCCGCTACGAGCATTCCGCACCCACGCTGGGCGAGCACACCGACGAGGTCCTTGAGGGACTGGGCTACGACGCTGCGCGCATCGCAGCGTTGCGCAAGGGCGGCGTGTTGTAGGACCAGCCGATGGTCGCTGCAAACCAGATACCAACCAGGAGGAGACAGCAGTGAAGACCAGATTCCCGTTGCGCCTCGCAGCTGCCGTTGCGGCAGCCGTTCTCAGCGTCATGGCTACGCCCGCAGGTTCGCAGACACGCGCGCAGCCGATTCGCTTTGTCGTGCCTTATCCGCCCGGCGGCGCGGCGGACCAGATCACGCGGCTGGTGGCACAGCAGGCCAGCTTCACGCTAGGCACGCCCATCGTGATCGACAACAAGGGTGGGGCGGGCGGCATCATCGCCGCCGAGACCGTGGCTCGGGCCGAGCCCGACGGCAAGACCTTCCTGGTGGGCTCCAATGCGCCGCTGGTCATCAACAGCGCGCTCTACACCACGCTGCCGTACGACCCGGTCAAGGACTTCAGGCCGGTGGCGGGCATGGGCAAGTCGCCGCTGCTGCTGGTCACGCGGCAGGACCTGCAGGTGAAGTCCGTGAAGGAGCTGGTGGCGCTGGGCAAGCAGTCGCCCGGCAAGCTCACCATGGGTTCGGCCAGCAGCGGCAATATCACGCACCTGGCCGGCGAATACGCGGCATCGCAGCTTGGCTTCAAGGTCACGCACGTGCCGTTCGCGGGCAGCGCGCCGGCCATCATCAGCCTGATGGGCAAGAACATCGACATCATGTTCGACGCCTTGCCTTCGTCGATGCAGCAGGCCAGGAGCGGCAAGCTGCATGCGCTGGCGATCCTGGACCGCAGCCGCTTTCCGCTGCTGCCGGACGTGCCCACCATGCAGGAGCTGGGCTATCCTGGGCTGGAGGCCAGCGCATGGTTCGGCGTCGTGGCGCCGTCGCGCACGCCTGATACGGTGGTGGCGGGGCTGAACCGTGCCATCAACGACGCGCTGAAGCAGCAGGACCTGCAGGACAAGCTGCACGCGATCGGCGCGCAGCCGATGCCGGGTTCGGCGGAGGCGTTTGGCCAGTTCGTGCGCGATGAGCGTGCGCGGTGGATTCCGCTGGCGAAGACGCTGGGGGTGGAGGCGGATTAGCGGTGCTCCCTCTCCCGCTTGCGGGAGAGGGGAGAAACCCCGTCGCTCACGGCGACGCGATCCGGCGCCTTGCACTCCTTCATCAGTCCTCCGCCACGAAGCCAGTCGCCTCCACGATCGGCCGCCACGCGGCGCGTTCGACCTGAATGCGATGCCGCTCCACTTTGGCCAGTACATCGGGCTGCGTGCCGGCGGGCACGAACACGCCGTACCAGCTGGTCGCGTAGTCATACTGGCTGAAGCCCTGTTCCTTCATGGTGGGCACGTCGGGCAGCGCCTTGGCGCGCCGCGTGCCGCTCACGCCCAGGAACTGCAGCTTGCCGCCCTTGTAGAGCGGCATCATGCTGGCCACCGCATCCCAGCCGATCGACACATTGCCGCTGATCACGTCGACGAGCATCGGCGATGCGCCGCGATAGGCGGCCGGCGTAATGGCCACGCCGGCGGCCTTGCCCAGCGCGATCGTACCGAGATGGCCCGCGCTGCCGATCGTGGCCAGGCCCAGGCTGGCCTTGTCCGGATTGCGGCGCGCCCAGTCCATGTATTCCTTCATGTTCTTGTAGGGCTGCTGCACGCCCGCGGCGACGACCGTTGGCACGTCGGTCAGCACGGCGGCCGGGACCAGGTCCTTGTCGGCGTCATACGACAGCTTCTTGTAGGTCAGCGGGAAAATGGTGAAGAGCGGCGACGGGCCGATGAACACGGTCTTGCCATCGGGCTTAGAGCGCTTGACGTAGTCCAGCGCCAGCCGCGCCGAGGCGCCGGGGCGGTTTTCCACGATGACCGTGCCGTGGCCATCCTGGCGCAACTGCTCGGCATAGATGCGCGCCAGGCTGTCGGCTGCACCGCCCGGCGCGTAGCCGACGATGATGTGCATGGGCTCGGCATTGTCCGCGGCGAATGCGGTAGCGGCGGGAACGGCCATGGCGACGGCGGACATCGCCAGAACGGAGAGCGAGAACTTGCGGCGTGAGGCTTGATACATGGCAGTGGAGCTGGCTGGCGAAGCGTTGAGAGCAGGAGACATGGCGGAAAGGCGGACAGTCATGGCAGCGCCGGCCACTGGCCGGTCAGGCCGTGCGCGGCTTCGAACAGGGCAGCCACGCGCAGCAGTTCCGCATCGCCGCGGAACCGGCCCACGAGCTGGAAGCCGATCGGCAACCCGTCGCGGCCGAACCCGCAGGGCAGGCTGATGGCGGGGTGGCCCGTCATGTTGAAGGGCATGGTCCACGGGAACCAGTGGGCGCGGACGTTTTCATAAGCCGTGCCATCGATGTCGATGGTGCCGAACAGGTCCTGCCCAATCGGCAGCGCCGTGCGCGTCAGCGTGGGCATGGCGAGCAGGTCGCCGCGCTGCAGCAGCGCCTGCACGCGCTGGAACAGCCTGGAGCGCTCGAACATGGCCTGCTGGTATTCCACGCCGCTGAAGTGCGCGGCCGATTCGACCTGCCGCACGAAGGTGGGGCTGAGGTCGCTGCCATGCCGGGCGACGATATCGACGAAGCGCGTGCGCCAGACGGTGTGATTGATCGCGCGCCAGATCGGCTCCACGTCGAAGCCCTCGCCAGAGAAGGGCTCCAGCTCCGCGCCCAGCTCTGCCAGCTTCCGCAGGCTCGCCTCGAACGCGCTGGCGACATCGGCGGATACCAGCCGTCCCGGCGGCGCCGCGCAATACAGGACGCGCCGGCCGCGCAGGTCGCCGCGAGGCTGCGCGGCGTCGACATAATCCGGCGTGGGGATGCCGATCGACCACGGATCGCACGGATGCTCGCCAGCCATGGCCTGCATCATCAGGCCGGTGTCCGCGACCGTGCGCGTGGTCGGGGTGACATAGGTCTGGTTGCAGAACAGGTCCTGCGCCTGGCTGTGCGGGATCACGCCCTGGCTCTGCTTGATGCCGACCACGCCATTGCAGGCCGCCGGAATGCGCGTGGAACCGCCGCCGTCGGTCGCCACGGCCAACGGGGCGATGCCGGCGGCCACGGCCACCGCGGCGCCGCCGCTGGAGCCGCCGCTGGTCCGTTCCGCGCTCCACGCATTGCGGGTGCGCCCGAACAGCGGGGAATCGGTCAGGCACTTGGAGCCGAATTCGGGCGAAGTGGTCTTGGCCACCAGGATGGCCCCCTGCTCACGCAAGCGGCTGACCGCCACCGCATCCTCGGTCGGCACGTTGTCGCGCATGGGCACGGCGCCGAAGGTGGTGCGCACGCCGCGCGTATTGACGATGTCCTTGACGGTGAAGGGAATGCCGTGCAGCGGTCCCAGGGGCTGGCCGGCCATCACCGCGTGCTCGGCCTCGCGGGCCGCCGCCAGCGCCTCGTCTGCGCATACGGTGATCAGGCAGTTCAGCTCGGGCTGGAGGCGCGCGGCGCGTTCCAGCACGGCCCGGACCACTTCCACCGGCGATACCTCCTTGCGCCGGATCCGGCCCTGCAGTTCGACGGCGGACAGAAAGCAAAGCGCGTCGCTCATCGTGATGGGTCTCCTGTGTTCCTAATGACAGGCGGGGGGGGGGGGGGGCGCCCCCCCCCCCCCCCCCCCCCCCCCCCCCACACCCCCCCCCCCCCCCCCCCCCCCCCGGCCCGCCCCCC
>NZ_JBYOJS010000023.1:0-69237 GCF_057798895.1 Cupriavidus sp. 22TCCZM04-2 | reverse complement strand
GCCGCATGGGGGGGGGGGGGGGGTGTGTCCCATCGCCGGGGGGGGCGGGGGGGGCCCCCCCCCCCCCCCCCGCCAGGCATCAAGGATACACAGGAGCGGCCTGCCAGGGCCGCCTTGCGCCTGTATCAGAAGACCAGCGTCGCGGTCCCCATGAATGTCCTGGTGCTGTCGATGCGGTTCTTGCTCGCCACGGTCGGGACCCAGCGCAGGCCGAGCGACAGCTTGCTTTTGGCGCCCACCTTGGTGTCGTACGTCACGATCGGGCCGAGCGCCCAGTCATATCCGCGGAAGCCGTTGAGCCGGTCGGCGGTCGGTCCGCTGTCGCTGCCGAGCTGCTGCGTGGTGCCCGCCACCAGGCCAGCGCCGAAGCCATTGGCAAAGCGCTTGAGCACCATGGCATCGAGCGTGAACAGCGGGGCGTTCTGGTAGTCGGTGGCATTGTTGCGCGTGTAGAACTGGAGGCCGGCCACCGCGTCGAATTCCAGGCCGTGCTCGGGCAGCAGCCTGGTGAAGGCCACTTGCGGAATGAAGGTCCAGTTGTTCAGGCTCGGGTTGGCCAGCGCGTTCTTGTCATATTGCCCGGTCGGTGCCCAGATGTTCAGGCTGAGCGCCATGTGCGCCGTCTGGGAGAAGTGGTAGCCCGCGATCAGCGGCGTGAACGTGATATCGAACAGGTTCGATGCCCGGTCTTCCGTGCGTCCCTGCAGGCGGCCGGCATTGAACGTCGCACCGACCTGTGTCCAGACATAGGGCAGGGTGAAGCTGGAGGCGAAGTTCCACGCGCCCGGACCGGTGTCCCAGACCTTCATGATGGTGGCCAGCGTGAACGCGATCTCCGCGTCGATGCCGGCCGAGGTCTGGCCGATGACCGGCACCTGCCGTCCACCACCGACCGACCCGTTCAGGTAGATCTCGCCAAGGTTGACCACGGTAACGGGCTCGGGCGCGACGATGCCGGCATTGGACAGCACGCTGGTACCCGTGACCGGCCGCCCCAGCGCGCCTTCGGTGGCCCGGGCGGGCACCCAGGCGGCGCCCAGGCAGGTGGCCAATGCCGCCGCGAGCAGGCGGAGCGAAAGGAGGCGGCGCGTGGGCCGGGCTGGCACGTCAGGCATGTTCTGTCCTCGGTGTCTGGCTGAGCGGGGGCGGGGCATGGCGAATCTGGACTTCTGGAATGTACTAAATTTAGTTTTCCAGCTACGCGCATTGTGGCCGTCGCGCGACGTGTCATGAAGTCAATGTTTTTATATCTGCATTAACAATGTCCCGAGGATGGGGCAGAGGACGTGCGCCCTCGGGTAGCGGCCATGCTCCTCATGTTCGACGCCGTCGGCCACGACCTCGAAGCCGGGTTCGTGCGCCAGCGTTGCGCATTCAGAATCTTTTTGCGGGGCAGTGAATTTTTTCGTGTGCCGTGCGGAGATGGGCCGTTCGGCCAGCCGGGCGGGCACAATTCAATGATCCCGAGGGCAGTATTGCTCACGCCTTGTGGCGGGACGGGTCGTTTGTGACGCGATTCATGACCCGATCGGGATGACCGGTGAAGCCGGTGCCGGAGTCCTCGCCATGACCGCAACCGGGCCGGCAATCGCGACAGGCCGGCACAGTCGCCATGGCACCGGCGCCCGCCAGGCCGCGAACTGACGGAGGATGCCGATGGTGCTGGTCCTGCTGATCGCGCTGCCGCTGGTTGCCGCCGTGCTGACATGGCTGGCCGGCAAGCATGCCGTGCGGCTGGTGGCGCCGGTCATCATCGGTTTTCCGCTGGCGGCGCTGATCCTGCTGCTGCGCGCCCGCGAAGCCGTGTTCGAGCAGCCCGGGCACGCGCTGGCCTGGCGCGTGAACTGGTTGCCGGACCTCGGCCTGAACCTCAGCCTGCGGCTCGACGGGCTGTCCTTCCTGTTCGCGCTGCTCGTCATCGGCGTGGGGCTGCTCGTGGTCCTGTACGCGCGCTACTACCTGCCGCGCAATGCCTCGTCGGTGCGTTTTTTTTGCCTGCTGCTGATGTTCATGGCCGCCATGCTCGGCGTGGTGCTGGCCGGCAACCTGCTGCTGCTGGTGATCTGCTGGGAACTGACCAGCATCCTGTCGTTCCTGCTGATCGGCTTCTGGTCGTGGCGCGAGGACGCGCGCCAGGGCGCGCGCATGGCGCTCACCGTTACCGGCGGGGGCGGGCTGGCGCTGCTGGCCGGCGTGCTGCTGCTCGGGCGTATCTGCGGCAGCCTGGAGCTGTCCGACGTGCTGGCCCAGGCGGGCAGCGTGCAGCACCATCCGCTGTACCTGCCGATGCTGGTGCTGGTGCTGCTGGCCGTGTTCACCAAGTCCGCGCAGTTTCCGTTCAGCTTCTGGCTGCCGCATGCCATGGCCGCGCCCACGCCGGTATCGGCGTACCTGCATTCGGCCACCATGGTGAAGGCGGGCGTGTTCCTGCTGGCGCGGCTGTATCCGGTGCTCGATGGCACCAATGCGTGGTTCTACCTGGTCAGCATGACCGGCCTGGTCACGCTGATCATGGGCGCGGCGCTGGCGTTGCTGCAGCGCGACCTGAAGGGGCTGCTGGCCTATTCGACCATCAGCCACCTCGGGCTGATCACGCTGCTGTTCGGGCTCGACACGCAGTTGAGCACGGTGGCCGCGCTGTTCCACATCATCAACCACGCCGTGTTCAAGGCGTCGCTGTTCATGGCCGCCGGCATCATCGACCACGAAACCGGCACGCGCGACCTGGACCGCCTGCGCGGCCTGGCGCGCTACATGCCGCACACGGCGGTACTGGCCAGCGTGGCGTCGCTGTCGATGGCCGGCGTGCCGCTGTTCAACGGCTTCCTGAGCAAGGAGATGTTCTTCGGCGAAACGCTGGCGCAGGGCTTGCTCGGCGATTTCAACTGGGTGATCCCTGCGGCCGCGACCGTGGCCGGCGCCATGACCATGGCGTATTCGCTGCGCTTCAGCTACGGCGTGTTCCTTGGCGGCGACAAGCCCGACGTGCCCAACTATCCGCCGCATGAACCGCCGCGTTTCATGAAGTTGCCGGTGGAGTTGCTGGTCGTGATCTGCCTGGTGGTCGGCCTGGCGCCGGCCTATACGGTGGGCAACCTGCTCGCGGCCACGGCACTTGCCACGCTGCGCGCGCCGCTGCCCGATTACAGCCTGCACCTGTGGCACGGCTTCAACCTGCCGCTGGTCATGAGCCTGGTCTCCATGGCGGGCGGGGCGGCGCTGTTCTTCCTGCGGCGCGATGCGCTGCGGCGCTGGCAGCGTGTCATCGAGCCGCTCAGCGCGCGCCGTTCGTTCGAAGCCGCCATCGCCACGCTGGAGCGACTGGCCCGCACGCTGACGCGCCGCATGGAGAACGGTTCGCTGCAGCGCTACATGGCCTGGATGCTGGCTGCGCTGCTGGCCGTGCCGGCTGCGTTCCTGGGGGATCTCGACGCGCTGGCCGGTCCCGTCCCGGATGGCGCGATCGATCCGATGGGTGCGGCCTGCCTGGTCTTGCTGGCGCTGTGCGCGGTAGCCGTGGTGGGCGCGCGGCGGCAGCGTGTTGTAGCGCTGGTGTTCCTGAGCACCTGCGGCCTGCTGGTGTCGCTGATCTTCACGCGTTTTTCCGCGCCCGACCTGGCGCTCACGCAGATCTCGGTCGAGGTGGTCACCGTGCTGCTGCTGGTGCTCGCGCTGTTCTACCTGCCGCCGGAGCCGGTGACGCCGCTGGCGTCCGGACGGCAGTTGCGCGACCTGGTGCTGGCGCTCGGCGGCGGTGGCCTGCTGGCCGCCTGCGCGTATGCGGTGATGACGCGGACCTATGATCCGGTGTCCGGCTTCTACGTGGACAACGCGGTGCCCGGTGGCGGCGGCCACAACGTGGTCAACGTGCTGCTGGTCGATTTCCGCGGCTTCGACACCCTGGGCGAAGTCTGCGTGCTGCTGGTCGCGGGGCTGGCCGTGCAGGCGCTGCTGCGCGGCATGCGCCTGCCGATGCCCGATGCCGGGCCGGACGGCAAGGCCTGGTCCGCGCAGCGGCATCCGCTGCTGCTGGCCATGCTTGCGCGGCTGATGCTGCCGCTGACGCTGCTGGTCTCCGTGTTCCTGCTGCTGCGCGGGCATAACCTGCCTGGCGGTGGCTTCATTGCCGCGCTGATCACCTCGGTCGCGTTGCTGCTGCAGTACGTCGCCAACGGCGTGCGCTGGACCGAGGCGCGCATCGCCCCCGACTACCGCGCGCTGGCCGGTAGCGGAATCCTGGTGGCGGGGCTGACAGGGCTGTGCAGTCTTGCCTTCGGCTTTCCGTTCCTGACCACGGCCTTCGGCCATTTTCACGTGCCCGGACTCGGCGAAATCGAACTCGCGTCCGCCATGGTGTTCGACCTTGGCGTCTATGCCACGGTGACCGGCACCACCTTGCTGATCGTCTCGCATCTCGGTTTGCGCAACACGCCGGCGGCGCTTGGCCGCCCACAGCGCGGCAAGGAGGGTGCCTGATGGCCGCGCTTTATGCCGGCGCCATTGGCGTGCTTGCCGCGTGCGGCATCTACCTGCTGCTCAGGGCCCGCACCTTTACCGTGGTGCTCGGGCTGACGCTGCTGTCGTATGCGATCAGCCTGTTCCTGCTGGGCATGGGCCGGCTCTTGATCGGCAGGCCGCCCGTCATTGCGGACGGCGCGCGCTACGCCGATCCGCTGCCGCAAGCGCTGGTGCTGACGGCCATCGTCATCGCGTTCGGCATGACGGCGTTTGCCGTAGTGCTGTCGCTGCGCTCCCTCGGCCTGACGGGCAGCGATCATGTCGATGCGGCGAGCCAGCCCGGCCGCGACGCCGCGGAGGGCGCGCAAGCCACGGAGCCTCACTCGTGAACCACGTGCTGCTGCTCCCCATCCTGCTGCCGATGTTCGCCGGTGGACTGCTGACCGCCATGCCGATGCACCGGTTGCGCGCGCAGCGCGTGGTGTGCATGACGGCCACGCTGCTGCTGGTGCCGGTGGCGGCGCTGCTGGTCGCGCGCGCGGCGAGCGGCGGCATTGACGTCTACCAGCTCGGCAACTGGGAGGCGCCGTTCGGCATCGTGCTGCAGGGCGATCGCCTTGGCGCGCTGATGCTCGCGCTGACCGCGCTGTTGGCGCCCGCGGCACTGGCAGCGGCCGGACCAGAACTGGTGCGCGCGGGGCGCCATTTCCATGCCTTGTTCCAGTTCCAGCTGATGGGCCTGAACGGTGCCTTCCTGGCCGGCGACCTGTTCAATCTCTTCGTGTTCTTCGAGATCCTGCTGATCGCATCGTATGCGCTGCTGATCCACGGCGCGGGACGCGAGCGGATCGGCGCGGGGCTGCACTACGTGCTGCTCAACCTCGTGGCCTCGTCGTTCTTCCTGGTGGCCATCGGCATGCTCTATGGGCTGACAGGGACGCTCAATCTCGCGCACATGGGTCTTCGCCTGCAGGGCCTGCCCGACGCCGACGCGCCGTTGGCCGCGGCGGCGGGCGTCATGCTGATGCTGGTCTTCGGCCTGAAGGCCGCGATCTTTCCGCTGTACTTCTGGCTGCCGCGCGCCTATGCGGGCACGGCGGGCCCGGTGGCCGCGCTGTTCGCGGTCATGACCAAGGTCGGCCTGTACGCCATGCTGCGCTGCGACGCATTGGTGTTCGGCGCCGCGCAGGGGTTGCTCGCGGCATTCATGCAGGCGTGGCTGCCGGTGCTGGCGCTGGCCACGCTGATAGCGGGCGCCATCGGCGCCCTGGCTGCCACCAGCCTGCGGTCGCTCACCAGCTACCTCGTGCTGGCATCGGTCGGTCTGCTGGGCATTGCCGTCGGCATGCAGACCCCGGCCGCCTGGGCCGCCGCGTTGTACTACCTGCTGAGCACCACACTGTGCACGGGCGGATTGTTCCTGCTGGCGGACGCGCTGGAGCCCGCCGACGCGAAGGGGCAGGGCACGGTGGTGGCCGGCACACGGCTCGCCGGTTTGCTCTACCTGACCGGGGCGGTCGTGGCAGTGGGGCTGCCGCCGTTGTCGGGATTCATCGGCAAGGTCATGATCCTGCGCGCCGTGCCGCCGGACAACGCGATGGTCTACTGGTCCGCCATCCTGGTGTCCGGACTGGCGCTGCTGGTGGCGGCGTCGCGCACGGGCACGCGCCTGCTGTGGCGCTTGCCGCATGACAGCGCGAACGCGGTGCAGGAAGCGGGGGCGCCGGTGCCACCGCGCGTACGGTCGCGCCCCGAAGGGCGCAAGCTCGCCTGCAGCGCGTTCCTGCTCGCCTGCAACGTCACGCTGACGGCGTTTGCGGCGCCGGTCAGTGCCTATGTTTCCCAAGCCGCTGCGCAGTTGCAGGACCGCACGGCCTACGTCCGTGCCGTGCTGCCGGCCGGCGTGCCGCCGCCGGCGCAGAGGTAAAGCCATGCTCGCACGCCAGTTCCCGCATCCATGGCTGAGCCTGATCCTGCTGCTCATGTGGCTGCTGCTGTCCAACAGCCTGGCGCCCGCACACTGCCTGCTGGGCGCGGTGCTGGGCTGGGGGCTGGGGCGGCTGGCCGACCTGTGGCTGGTGCTCAGCCCGTTCCGGCTGTCGCGGCCGGGCCTGATGCTGCGGCTGGGCTTCCATGTGCTGATCGACATCGTGGTGGCCAATATCGAAGTCGCCATGCTGGTGCTCGGGCGCACCGCGCGGTTGCGGCCGGCCTTCATCGTGGTGCCGCTCGATACCGAACACGAGCTCGCCACCACCGCGCTGATCAGCATCGTCTCGCTGAGTCCGGGCACGCTGTGCGCGGAACTCAGCGACGACCGCCGCAGCCTGCTGGTGCATGTACTCGACCTGGACGATGAAGGCGCGCTGGTGGCGCGCATCAAGTCCCGCTATGAAACGCCGCTGAAGGAGATATTCCTGTGCTTGCCATCGTGATTCCCGTTTGCCTGGCGATCCTGGGCCTCGCTTTCCTGCTGACCTTCGCGCGCCTGGTGCGCGGGCCCGCGCTGGTGGACCGCATCGTGGCGCTGGATACGCTCAATATCAACGCCATCGCGGTGATCGTGGTGCTCGGCATCAGCCTGCGCTCGTCGATGTTCTTCGAAGCGGCGCTGCTGATTGCCGTGACGGGCTTTGTCGGCACGGTCGCGCTGACCAAGTACCTGCAGCGCGGCGACATCATCGAGTACTAGCCATGCAGCCGAACCTCGATGCTGCGCTGGGCACCATCGCCGAACTCGCGGTCTGCGCGCTGCTGCTGGTGGGCAGCCTCTTCACGCTGGTCGGCGCCATCGGCCTGTTCCGGTTGCCCGACGTCTTCATGCGATTGCACGGGCCTACCAAATCGACCACGCTGGGCGTGGGGGGCGTGGTGGTGGCCTCGGTGGTGTACTTCAGTTGCCAGGGGGACAGCACCAGTTTGCATGAACTGCTGGTGACGGCCTTCCTGTTCCTGACGGCGCCGATCAGCGCGCACATGCTGGCCAAGGCTGCCATCCAGCGCCAGCTTCCGGTCGATCCGCGCACGCGCGGAGGCCCTTGGGCAGCCATGGGAAACGAGCAATCCGAAGCGGACACGCCGGCCGATGCCGCGCAAACCAGCGGGCAGGCGGGCGGTTAGAATGGCCGGCTGACTTCACCGTTGCTGTCCATGGTTCCATCGAAATCGCGTCGTACCTTGCTCCTGGCCGCCGCCGCGGCCCCGTTTGCATCCGCATGCGCTGGCCCTGCGCGCGCTCCCGCGCCTGACGCAAGCGCAGAGCTGGCCGCGCTGGAACGCCGCGCCGGAGGCCGCCTTGGCGTGCTCGCGCGCCACACCGGCAGCGGCCGCCAGGTACGGTACCGTGCCGAGGAGCGGTTCCCCGTCTGCAGTACGTTCAAGGCGATCCTGGCCGGCGCCATCCTGCAACGCAGCGCCGCCACGCCAGGCATGCTCGAACAGCATGTCCGCTATACACGCCAGGATCTCGTGGCCTATTCCCCGATCACGGAGAAGCATGTCGCGGAGGGCATGACAGTGGCGCAACTGTGCGCCGCCGCGATCCAGTACAGCGACAACGGCGCGGCGAACCTGCTGATGCGCCGCATCGGCGGACCCGCGGGTGTCACGGCGTTTGCCCGTTCCATCGGGAACCAGTCTTTCCGGCTCGACCGCTGGGAAACCGAACTGAACACCGCCATTCCCGGCGACCCGCGCGATACCTCGACGCCTGCGGACATGGCAGCCAGCCTGCAGGCGCTGGCATTGGACAACGCCTTGCCGGCCGCGCAGCGCAGCCAGCTTCAGGCTTGGTTGCGCGGCAACACCACTGGCGCCGCGCGCATCCAGGCGGCCATGCCGGCGGGCTGGCAGATCGGCGACAAGACCGGCAGCGGCGACTATGGCACCACCAACGATATCGCCGTGCTGTGGCCGCCGGCCGTCGCACCCATCGTCATCGCGATCTACTTCACGCAAGCCTCACCCGATGCGAAGTGGAGCAACGAGACGATCGCCAGCGCGGCGCGCATCGCGCTGTCGGGGCTGGGTTGACCCAACGCTCGAAGACGCTGGGCTGGCGGCGTTACCATGCGGACAGGCAACTGGCCGCGTAGATGGGCGAGTGAGCGCGAAGATGCTTCGTCCAGGTGAGCTGCCTGGCGCCAGGGTTTCGCGCAGGGAGTGGCAGATGAGTGCAATCCGTTTGTTCCTGTGCGGCGATGTGATGACCGGACGCGGCATCGACCAGATCCTGCCGATACCGGGCAATCCACGGCTGCACGAATCGTTTGTCCGTTCCGCCGTCGAGTACGTCGAGCTTGCCGAGCGCAGGAACGGCACGATCGCGCGGCCGGTATCGCCGGCCTATATCTGGGGAGACGCACTGTCCGAGCTGGAGCGTCGCCACCCGGACGTGCGCATTGTCAATCTGGAAACCGCCATTACTACCTGTGACGACGCCTGGCCCGGCAAGGGGATCCACTACCGGATGCATCCGGCGAACGTCGGCTGCCTTGGCGCCGCCGGCGTGGATTGCGCGGTGCTGGCCAATAACCACGTGCTGGACTGGGGGCGCGCTGGCATGGAGGAAACCGTGGCAACGCTGCAGGCGGCGGGGATCGCCGTGGCCGGTGCAGGGCGCAACGAGCGAGAGGCGGCGCTACCTGCCGCGCTCGCCGGTCCGGATGGCAGCCGTGTCCTGGTGTTCGCGCTGGCGATGGCCAGCGCGGGGACGCTGTCCAGCTGGGAGGCCACCAGCCGCCGCCCGGGTGTTGCCCTGCTGCACGACTGCTCCGCCGCGAGCCTCCGGCGCATTCGCGACCGGATCAGCGCGCAGCGCCGTGGTGGCGACGTGGTCGTGGTATCGATCCACTGGGGGCCGAACTGGGGGTACGAAGTGGAGCCCGAGCGGCGCCAGTTCGCGCGGGCGCTGATCGACCAGGCCGGCGTGGACGTCGTGCACGGCCATTCGTCGCACCACCCGATTGCCATTGAACTGCATGCGGGCAGGCCGATCCTCTATGGCTGCGGCGATTTCATCAACGACTATGAGGGGATCGGCGGCTACGAAGCCTATCGCCCCGATCTCGCGCTGATGGTTTTCGTCGCGCTCGATTCCGCGGGCGCGGCCGCCGACCTGAGGCTGGTGCCGCTGATGCGGAAGCACTTCCGGCTGGGCTACGCGCCGCAAGCGGACCTGGACTGGTTGCAGGAAGTGCTGAGCCGGGAAGGCCGGGCGTCCGGCACCCATGCGGAGCGTTCCGACGTGGATGAGTTGCGGGTCTGGGCCGATTGAGGCCGGACGCAAATAGCTGGCATTCGTTTGGCCACAAAATTCTCGTTCACGTTTTCGCAAAGCCTCTGCTAGAATCCGTTGCATGTCTCGCAAGCGCCTCACCTCCCTATCCCTGCGCCGCCTAGCCCTAGTGCTCGGCCGGGGTCCGCTTGCTTGAGTCCTCTGGCGCCTGAATCGACCGATTCGCTGCGCGCCACCTGATTTCCCCCTGATCCCGGCCCACGAAACAGCCTTCGCCATGCGAAGGGCTGCAGGGGAAGTCACATCGTCTTTTGACTGATTGACCCCGGCACGGCCCGCAATGGACCGTCCGGCACCCGGATTCGTGGACCATGATGATTGCCCAGCCCTCCGCCAAGTACCAACCGTTCCCGCCCGTCGGCCTCACCGACCGCACCTGGCCGAACCGCACGATTACCAACGCGCCCGTGTGGCTTTCCACCGATCTGCGCGACGGCAACCAGGCGCTGTTCGAGCCGATGAACGGCGAGCGCAAGATGCGCCTGTTCCAGGAACTCGTGCGCATCGGATTCAAGGAAATCGAAGTCGGCTTTCCGTCCGCGTCCCAGACCGACTTCGACTTTATCCGTCGGCTGATCGACGAAGACCTGATTCCCGACGACGTGACCATCATGGTCATCACCCAGTCGCGCGAAGAGCTGATCGAACGCACGGTGGAGGCGCTGAAGGGCGCGCCCAAGGCGATTGTCCACGTGTACAACGCGATCGCCCCGGCCTGGCGCCGCATCGTATTCGACATGAGCGTGCCGGATGTGATGGGTCTCGTGCGCCACCACATCGGCTACCTCAAGCAACTCACCGACCAGCATCCCGAAACGAAGTGGACGCTGCAGTATTCGCCCGAGACGTTTAGTGCGGCCGAACTTGAAGTCTCGCTGGAGGCCTGCCACACCGCGATCGAGGCATGGGGCACCGGCGCCGACCGGCGCGTGATCATCAACTTGCCGACCACTGTCGAGAACGCCACGGCCAATGTCTTCGCGGACCAGATCGAATGGATGCACCGTCGTCTTGTGCCGCGCGAGCATATCGTGCTGTCGGTGCATCCGCATAACGATCGCGGCACCGGCGTCGCCGCGGCAGAGTTCGCGATGATGGCCGGCGCCGACCGCGTGGAAGGCTGCCTGTTCGGCAATGGCGAGCGCTGCGGCAACGTGGACATCGTCACGCTCGCCTTGAACCTTTACACGCAGGGCGTTCATCCGGGACTCGACTTCTCCGATATCAACGCCGTGGCGCGCATTGCCGAGGAATGCACGTCGATTCCCGTGCATCCGCGTCATCCGTATGCCGGGGATCTCGTCTTTACAGCGTTTTCGGGTTCGCACCAGGACGCCATCAAGAAGGGCTTCGCCGCGCAGGAGCCGAACAGCGCGTGGGAAGTGCCATATCTGCCGATCGATCCGGCCGACCTCGGCCGCACCTATGACAGCGTGATTCGCGTCAACAGCCAGTCGGGCAAAGGCGGCATCGCCTTCATGCTCGAACGCGAGCACGGTGTCGTCATGCCGCGCCGCATGCAGGTGGAGTTCAGCGCGGTCGTGCAGCGAGCCACCGATGCGAGCGAGACCGAGATCAGCGGCGCGGAACTCTGGAAGCTGTTCCGGCAGACCTACCTGTCGCCAGACGCATCGGGCCCGGGCATCGCCTATCACGCCTACAAGCTCGACGAGAGCGGGGAGGGCATTGCGCTCGACGTGACGGTCGACGGCGTGCGCAAGACGCTGCACGGCAAGGGCAATGGCCCGATCGCGGCGGCGGTGCATGCGCTGGACCTGCGCCTGCGCATCGACGCCTACGAAGAGCGCGCCACCGGCGCCGGCGCGGATGCGCAGGCAATGGCGATTGTCGAAGCCGCGCTGGACGGCGTGCCCGGTGCCGGCTTTGGCGTCGGCATGAGCCACAACATCGTCGAAGCGTCGGTGCAGGCGGTGGTCAGCGTGGCCAACAGGCTGGTGCGGCAGCGCCGCGCTCAGGGCTGATGCATTGTCCAGCGCTGCAGCTGCGGTGCCTTATTGCCCTTGCCGCATGACCCAGGCTACCGCCTGGGCCAGGAACGGCGAGCTGTCGCCAACGCGATAGCTCATGATGACCGGGGACACGAACCCTGGCGCATCGATCGGGCAATAGCGGACATCGTCGCGATGCAGGCGCTGGATCGATGCCGGCACCAGGGTGATGCCGACACCAGCCGCCACCAGCCCTAGCGCGGTCTGCAGTTCGTTGGCTTCCTGCGCCACGCGCAACTGCAGCCCTTGCGCGCGGAACAGCGATAGCAGGTGATCGGCATAGCTCGGCCGCGGTCGAGCCGGGTACAGGATGAACGGGCGCGTGGCCAGGCCTTGCGCCGTCAGCGTGGCCTGGGCCGGCGCCGGCTGGCCGGCCGGCACCGCCGCCACCAGCGGCTCGGCCATTACCACTTCCTGTCGGATCGCCGGGTCATTGATGACTAGGCGGCCAAAGCCCAGGTCGATGCGGCCGGACTTCAATGCCTCGACCTGTTCGACGGTAATCATCTCGGCCAGCCCGACTTCCACCTGCTGCGGCGATCCGCGCAGTTCGCGGATCAACTCCGGCAGCACCCCATACAAGACCGACGGCACAAAGCCGATGCCGAACCAGCGCTTGTCCTGCGTGCCGATGCGGCGCGTGCTCTCGATCGTTTCTTCCAGCCGCTGGGTCAGCTGCGTGGTCTGCTCCAGCAGGAACCGGCCCGCTTCGGTCAGCCGCAGCCCGCGTCCGACACGGTCGAAGAGCGCTACGCCGACCTCGTCTTCCAGCTGACGGATCTGGCGCGAAAGCGGCGGCTGCGCCATATGCAGGCGCTCGGCTGCGCGCGTGACATTGAGTTCCTGGGCCACGACCTGAAAGTAACGCAGGTGCCGGAGTTCCATTGGCATACCTATAGGGTATTGATTGAGACATCATCGGTCTTGGACGCCGCCTGCGTCAAGCTGCATACTTCATCGACATCTCTCCTTAGCCGCATATAGGTATGACAGCCACGATTACCTCGGTCGAAGCCATCCTGGTCGACCTGCCCACCATCCGGGCCCATCAACTGGCCATGGCCACCATGCAGCAGCAGACGCTGGTGATCGTGCGGCTGCGCTGCAGCGACGGCATCGAGGGCATCGGCGAGGCCACCACCATCGGCGGCCTGTCGTATGGCGACGAGAGCCCCGAAGGCATCAAGCTGACCATCGACACCTACCTGGCGCCCGCGCTGGCCGGCGAGGACGCCACCAACGTCCACGCCGCGATGGCCCGACTGAACAAGATCGCGCGCGGCAACCGCTTCGCCAAGTCGGCGCTGGAAACCGCGCTGCTCGATGCGCAGGGCAAGCGCCTGGGCGTGCCGCTGGCCACGCTGCTGGGCGGCGCGGTGCGCACCACGTTGCCGGTACTGTGGACGCTGGCCAGCGGCGATACCGCGAAGGACATCGACGAGGCCGAGCGCCTGCTGGCCGAGCGCCGCCACAACACCTTCAAGCTCAAGATCGGCCGGCGCAGCGTGCGCGACGACGTGGCGCACGTGTCGGCGATCAAGCGCGCGCTCGGTGACCGCGCCCGCGTGACCGTGGACATCAACCAGGCCTGGAACGAGGCCGATGCCGCCGGCGGCATCGCCATGCTCGAAGCCGCGGGCATCGACCTGATCGAGCAGCCCACGCCGCGCGAGCAGCGCACGGCGCTGGCGCGGCTGGCGGCGCGCTTCGTGGTGCCGATCATGGCGGACGAGGCCGTGTGCGGTCCGGAGGATGCGATGGAACTCGCGCGCATCGGCGGCGCCGACGTGTTCGCGCTGAAGATCGCCAAGTCGGGCGGCATCTTCGGCATGCTGCGCACGGCTGCCGTGGGCGATGCCGCAGGCATCGCGCTGTATGGCGGCACGATGCTGGAGGGCAGCGTGGGCACCATCGCCGCCGCGCATGGCTTCTGCACGCTGCCGCAGCTGGCGTGGGGCACGGAGCTGTTTGGCCCGCTGCTGCTCAAGGATGACATCGTGGTCGAGCGGCCCGCTTACCGCGACTTCAGCCTGCACTTGCCCGAAGGCCCGGGGCTGGGGCTTGCGCTCGATGAAGACAAGCTCGCGCACTACCGGCGCGATCACGCCTGAACAACCTGACTCACAAAGAGGAACGCCATGCTTTACCTGGTCCGGATGGATGTAAACCTGCCGAACGATATGCCCGCCGCGCAGGCCGATGACATCAAGGCGCGCGAAAAGGCGTATGCCCAGCAACTGCAGCACGAAGGCAAATGGCAGCAGCTGTACCGCGTGGTCGGCGAGTACGCCAACTACAGCATTTTCGACGTGGCCTCGCACGACGAGCTGCATACGCTGCTGTCGGGCTTGCCGCTGTTCCCTTACATGAAGATCCACGTCACGCCGCTGGCCAAACACCCGTCGTCGATCCGCTGAAACGCGGTCCGGGACAAGAACAACCCGCATTGCGCGGGCTCGAAGAGAGGAGACCATGAAGACGTTGTTCCAGCGGCTGGCCTGCACCGGCCGCGCAGGCGCGCTTGCCCTGGCGGCAAGCCTTTCGTTCGCCGCACCGGCCGCGCACGCGGCCTATCCCGACCACCCGATCCGCTGGATCGTGCCGTTCCCCTCGGGCGGCGCCATGGACAACATCGCCCGCACGCTGGGCGAAGACATGTCGCGCACGCTCGGCCAGTCGATCGTGGTCGAGAACCGGCCCGGCGCCGGTGGCAATATCGGCGCCGAACTGGTGGCGCGGTCGCCGGCCGACGGCTATACGCTGATCATCGTGGCCAACGGCATGGCCGTTAACCAGGCGCTGTACGGCAAGCTGTCGTACGACCCGGTCAAGGACTTCGCCCCGGTCTCGCTGCTGGCCGTTGTGCCGAACGTGCTGGTCGCCAACAAGGCGCGCCGGCAGGAAACCACGGTCAAGGAAGTCATCGCCCACGCGAAGGCGTCGCCGGGCAAGTACACCTATGCCTCCGCGGGTAACGGGACATCGATTCACCTTGCGGCGGAACTGTTCACGTCGATGGCAGGCGTGGACATGCTGCACATCCCGTACAAGGGCAGCGGTCCGGCCATGACCGACCTGCTGGGCGGACAGGTCGACTACATGTTCGACAGCATCACCTCGGCCAAGCCGCAGATCGATTCGGGCAAGCTGACGCCGATCGCCGTCACCACGGCCAAGCGCTCCAGCGCATTGCCCAACGTCCCGACCGTCGCCGAGGCGGGACTGCCCGGCTACGAGCTGTCGCCGTGGTTCGCGGCCTTCGTGCCGGCAAAGACGCCGCAGCCGGTGATCGACACGCTGAACCGCGCAATGCTCGAAGCGCTGCGCAAGCCGGCCGTGCAGAAGCGCCTGGCGCTGATCGGCGCGGAGCCGATCGGCAGTTCGCCCGCCGTGCTGCGTGACCACCTGGCCAGGGAAACCGAGAAGTGGGGTGCGCTGATTCGCCAGCGCGGCATCCGCGCTGACTGAACCCAAACCGTGCCCGCCGTGGCGGGCTGCCTGACATGACCCATTCCGATCTTCAAGCCCGCACCGGTACGGCCACCCGCGCCGGGGTGTCCATCCATTACACCATCGAGGGCGCCGCCGGCGCGCCGGTGCTGGTCATGTCCAATTCGCTGGGCACGACGCTGCAGATGTGGGACCCGCAGATGCCGGCCCTGCTCAGGCATTTCCGCGTACTGCGCTATGACACGCGTGGTCATGGGCGCTCGTCGGTGCCGGCCGAGCCGTTTGGCATGGCCGAGCTGGGTGCCGACGTGCTCGCCGTGATGGAGCATGCCGGCGTCGGGCGCGCGCATTTCTGCGGCCTGTCGATGGGCGGGATGACCGGCATGTGGCTGGCGCGGCATCACGCCGATCGCTTCGGCCGTTTTGTGCTGGCCAATACGGCCGCGTTGATCGGGCCGGCGTCAGTCTGGGACAACCGCATTGCCACCGTGCAGCGCGAGGGGATGGCAGCCATCGTGCCGGGGGTGCTGGAGCGCTGGTTCACGCCGTCCTATCGCGCGTCGCACGCACAGGCCATGGCACCAGTACGCGACATGCTGCTCGCGTGCGATCCGGCTGGCTATACGGCCAATTGCGCGGCTGTGCGGGATGCGGATCTGCGGGATGCATTGCCCCGGATCGCGGCAAAGATGCTGGTGATTGTTGGCGAGCAGGATGCTGCCACCACGCCCGCGCAAGGTCGCGAGGTGTCGCAGGCTGTGCCGGGAGCGGAGTATCTTTCGCTCGATGCGGCCCATTTGTCGAACTGGGAGTTGCCGCAGGCGTTTGTTGACGGGGTGGTCAGTTTCTTGGCTTGAGTTGAACCGCGCGGTGGCCGCCTGCTGCCACCGGTAGCCCGTCGCCCTCCAGAGGCATCAGCGTCGCCCGTGCTGACGCTTTCTCTTCCCCGTACGCGGCCAAAGATGCCGCGTCTCCCGTTTCCGCAATCCCCTCCGTCGGCCAGATCATCAAAAAAATGCCCGCTCCGTAAGGAGCGGGCGCCGATTTGCAGCAAGGGAACACTCGGCTGCCCTGGGGGGAAGCGGAGTGACTAAAAATGTACTGGGAAATCTCGCGTCCCAGTCAGTCCAAAAAGAAAACCTTTCGGACAATCGACGCATTGTTGCCTCAGCAGTTCCCGCTCCATCGTTCGCAAAAAGTGTCTCCAACAGCGCATCAATGCAACCCTGTGCCCGGATTTCGGCGCAACCGGACACGCGCTGCAATCCCGTCTGAAATTTCCGATAGGGCATTCAGCCTTTGCCCAATATCGGGCGTTCTGTAGGAAACCTACTATCCAGTCAGCAAGCGGTTCCAGCCCGGACCATGCCGCCGGGGATCGCGCGGAACTGCTGGAAGACCCCCATTTGCAAAGGAGACCTGGCCATGATCAAGGTGTTGATTGCCGACGACCACCCGATCGTGCTGGGCGGCATGCGCCAGGAACTGGCCCGGGAACTCGGGATGCAGATGGTCGGGATGGCCAGGAACTCTACGGAACTGGTCCGCCTGCTGGAAACCACGGCCTGCGATGTCATTGTCACCGACTACTCGATGCCGGGCGGCGAGATCGGCGACGGGCTGCCGATGCTGCAGATCCTGCGACGGCGCTATCCGGCCACGCGAATCGTGGTGATCACCATGTTCGACAACCCCGCGCTGCTCCAGAGCATTCGCAAGACCGGCGTTTCCGTCATCCTCAGCAAGGCGGATCCGCTGCATCACCTGGTGCCCGCGATCCGCGCGGCGTTCAGTGGCCGTAGCTACTTTCCGCCGTCGCAGCAACCCATGGTGGAAGTCGAGATGGAAGCTGTCGAGCCTGGGCCGAGGCTGTCGCAGCGCGAACTCGAGGTGCTGCGCAAATGCGCCGCGGGTTTTTCGCTGGTGGAGATCGCGCGGCAGGCGAATCGCAGCAGCAAGACCATCAGCGCGCAGAAGAGCATGGCAATGAAGAAGCTCGGGCTGACCAGCGGCTTCGAGTTGTACCAGTACGCCGTCGAACACGGCCTGCTTCCGGGCGGGTAATCGCGACAGCTTGCCAGGGCTGCAACCATGCGGATTTCCCGGGCACTTAGAAATCGCCACCAGATTAAGGGATCCCTTATTCAGGCCGCAGAGCGGCGTGAATACGATTCCACTCGTTCTGTGGCCGTGCACCGTCATGTTGGCGCATGGCCACGAGACCAGGAGCCAGTGGGCCGCGTCAGACCGACCTGGCCCCGGTTTCGCAACTTTCCAACCTAAAGACAGATCCAGAATGAATACCAAGCTCTTCACCGCACTGCTGATCGCTGGTGCGTGTATCGGCACGCCGTTTGCGCATGCATCGGATGGCACGATAACCTTCAAGGGTCAGATTACCGACACCACCTGCACTATCACGACCGGCAATGCAGGCAGTTTTACCGTAACGCTGCCCAACGTCTCGAAGACCCACCTGACCGCCGCCGGCAGCACCGCCGGCACGACCGGATTCCAGATTGCGCTGAGCAACTGCAATCCGGCCAGCGGCAACGTCCACGCATTCTTCGAAGCCGGCGCCAATGTTGACCCGGCCACGGGCCGCCTGGTGAACACCGACATCGTCGGCAGCGGCGGTGCGGCCAACGTGCAGATCGGGCTGCTCAACCCGTCCAATGGCAGTCCCATCTCGATTGGCGCTTCCGACGGGGCCCCACAGAATTCGCTGGCCCAGCCGATCAACCCGGACGGCACGGCGCTGCTGCCGTACGCGGCCCAGTACGTGGCAACCGGTGGCGCCGCGACGGCCGGCTCCGTTGCGTCGAGCGTGACCTACATCCTGTCCTACCAGTAAAGCCGCGTGTCCGGCACGAACGCAGCCAGCGGCCGCGCTCGTGCCGGACACGACCAAGTTGCGATGCCTAGTTACATACTCTTCAAAAGGTGGCCCCGTTGCGCGATGCTGCTGGCCGTGCTGATTGGTATGAGCCTTGCGGCCGCCACTGCCGCACAGGCTTCGGTTGTCATTGCAGGAACCCGCGTCATCTACAGTGCCCGGGACCGGGAAGTCACCGTCAAGCTGACCAACGAAAGCAAGACACCCGCACTGGTGCAGTCCTGGCTGGATAACGGCGACCCCTCTGCGCCTCCGGCAAGCATCAGCGTTCCATTCGTGCTGGCACCGCCCGTCGCGCGCATCGATTCCGGCAAGGGCCAGAGCCTGCGCATCGTCTACACCGGCGAGCCCCTGCCCACGGATCGCGAATCGGTTTTCTGGCTCAACGTGCTTGAAATCCCGCCCAAGCCGAACGCCGACGAGGCCGGCCCGAACAAGCTCCAGCTGGCATTCCGTTCGCGCATCAAGTTCTTCTACCGCCCTGCGGGACTGAAAGGCGAGGCGGGCGAAGCTCCGGCAAAGCTTGTATGGCGTCTCGCCAGGGCCGATGGCCAGTCCGTGCTGGAGTGCCAGAACCCGACCCCATTCCACGTTTCGGTCGTCAGCGTCGAACTGGCGGGCGGCGGCAGGCGCGCCGTCAACGACCGCGGGGCCATGGTGGGCCCTGGCGAAACCCTCCGGTTCCCGCTTAGGGGCGACATCCCCGGCCCGGACAGCAAGGTCCGCTACCACACCCTGAACGACTGGGGCGGGTCAAACGACGGCGAAGCGCAGCTGGCAGCGGCCAATTAGCCATCCTCCCAAAAGGCCGCGCGCCGCGCCGCCTGCCGGTTCCCTCAGTTCTCTCCAGTCCGACAGATGCCGCTCACTGGCAGGGCGGTGGCTGCCACAGTTGTTGAGCAATCGTGATGCGAGTCAGTAGAAATACCCGCCTGTTCCCGCCGCGCCTGTGCCCGCTCTGCGTGGTGGCGCTGTCGCTGTTCGCTGCGGCGTCAAGCCGTGCCGCCACGACGGGGCCAGGGGCAATCGAATTCAATGACGAATTTCTGCGGCAGCCAGGCGGCACCAGGCTGGACATCTCGCGCTTCAACCAGGGCAACGTGCCGCTGCCCGGGACCTATCGGGCCGACTTGCAGGTCAACGGCGCGTGGCTGGGCATGGTCGAAGTCGAATTGCGCCAGACCCACGCCGATACCGGCAATGTCCAGCCTTGCTTTGACCGTGCGCTGCTTCAGCGCGCCGGCGTGGACATCACGCGCCTTGCGCCGGAAGCGGCCGACCGCCTGGCCCGCACGACGCCCGCGGACTGCCTGACCTTGCCCGAACTGGTGCCGGGTGCGAGCGCCGGATTCGATAACGGTGAACAACGGCTGGAACTGACCATTCCGCAGTCCTTCCTGAACCGTAGCGCGCGCGGCTACGTCGATCCGCGCTACTGGGACGAAGGCATCAATGCCGCGCGCCTGCAGTACAACGCCAGCGTCTATCACACGGACAGCGCCGGGATGTCCTCGACGCAAGGCTATCTTGGCCTGAATGCCGGCCTCAACGTGGGGCCCTGGCGCTTCCGGCACTATGGCAGCCTGTCGCACGATTCGGTCAGCGGCAACCGCTACCAGTCAATCCAGACCAGCCTGCAGCGCTCGATCGTGCCGTTGCGCAGCCAACTCGTGATCGGCGATGCCTTTACCGACGGCGCCATGTTCGACAGCTTCGGCTTTCGCGGCGTGCAACTCGCCACCGACGACCGCATGCTGCCCGAATCCCAGCGCGGCTATGCGCCGACCATCCGCGGTATTGCCGCCAGCAATGCGCGGGTGCAGGTGCGCCAGAACGGCAACATCATCTACGAGACCACGGTCGCGCCCGGCGCCTTCGAGATCGACGATCTCTACGCGACCGGCTACGGCGGCGACCTGGAGGTGCTCGTGGCCGAGGCCGACGGCAGCGTGCGTGCCTCGGCGGTGCCCTACGCGCCCGTGGTCAACGCGCTGCGCCCGGGTGTGTGGCGCTATGGCGTGACATCGGGCCAGTACCGGAACACCAGTGTCCATGACACGCCACTCTTCATGCAAGCGACGGTACAGCGCGGCATCTCCAACCTGTTCACGGGCTATGGGGGGGTACTGGCGGCCGAGAACTACCTGTCGTTTGTGCTGGGGATGGCGCTGAGCACGCGCTATGGCGCCTTCGGCGCCGACATCACGCAAGCCAGCACGCGGCTCGCCAACCAGCACCGCAGCGGCCAAAGCGTGCGCCTGTCCTACAGCAAACTGGTGGCCCCGACGCGAACCAACGTGACACTGGCCGCCTACCGGTATTCCACCCGCGGCTTCCTGAACTTTGCCGATGCCGTGGCAACGCGCAGCCAGGAGACGGCCACCACCGACGCACCGCTGCAGGGCATCCGCCGCGGACGCCTGCAAGTGACCGTGAGCCAGAGCCTGCCGCCCGGGTATGGCAACTTCTACCTGTCCGGCACCACCCAGGACTACTGGGACCGCGGCGGACGCGACACCCAGTTCCAGGCGGGCTACAACAGCAGCTACAAGCGCGTGAGCTACGGTGTTTCGGCCACCCGGCAGATCAACCTGGGCAGCGGCAAGTGGGAAAACCGCATCATGCTCACACTGGGCGTGCCGCTCGGCAAGGCGCCGCAGGCACCGTACTCCATGACGAGCCTGCAAAGGGACTCGTCCGGCGTCACGGGCGTGCAGGAATCGCTGACCGGCACGCTCGGGACCGACAATACCCTGACCTATGGCCTGAACGCCAGTCACAGCAGTGGCGGCGACAGCGCGGTCGCCAACAGTGTTGCAGCCAATGTCGGCTATGTCTCGCCCGTGGCGACGCTGACCGCCAATGCGGGCCGCAGCAACAGCTACAGCCAGCTCGGCGCCGGCATCTCGGGCGGTATCGTGGCCTATGCCGGTGGCGTGACCTTCATGCCGACGCTGGGCGACACGGTTGCCATCATCGAGGCCGACAACGCCGCCGGCGCACGCGTCGCGAATGCCACTGGCGTGCGGGTCGGCCCATGGGGCCGTGCCGCGGTGCCGAACCTGATGCCGTTCTCGCGCAACCAGATCGAGATCGATCCGAAGGACCTGCCGCTCAACGTGGAGCTGCGGTCCACCATGCAGCAGGTGGCGCCGACCTCCGGCGCCGTGGTGCGCGTGCGTTTCGATACCGGCAGCGGTGGCGAGGTTGTGATCCTGCGCGTGCGCACTGCCGACGGCAAGCCGCTGCCATTTGGTGCCGAGGTGTTCGATATCGACGGGCACCTTGCGGGAACCGTCGGCCAGGACGGACGACTGGTCGCGCGGGGCCTCCGGCGCGGTGCGGGGGTGCTTACAGCGAAGTGGGGGGCGCAGAACGCCGATACCTGTTCGTTCGCCTATTCGCTGCCGGCGCAGGACCCGTCCCCGCGCGCGGGGTTGCCATTTGCCCAGAGCATGTGCGGCGATGGCACGTCCACGATCGAGAGCGCGGATGCATCGCGACGCATAAGCAAGGAGCACCAAAATGAACTGGTCCGATAACCGGGCACGCCCGAAGGCGGCACTGCATGGCATGCTGTTTTCGCTCTTGCTGCTTGGCGCGCAGATGGCCCGTGCCGACTGCACGGCGACGCCCGCGATGCCATATCTGCAGGCCGTGGGCGATATGGCGGTAGTGACCACGCTTCCGGTCGGCAGCACCATTCCGGGCACGGTGCGCAACTACACCTTCACAGGGACCTGTACCAACGTCGCGCCATACGTCATTCCAGGCGCGCAAATCGTGGCCTGCTACTACGGGTCCGGCACCGAGGGCCCGAGCGGCGTCTACTCGACCGGGGTTGCCGGGATTGGCATTCGCCTGCGCAACGCGGCAGGGCAGGCCATCAGCAATGCGGCGGGGGTCCGCTGCGACACCCGGGGCGAGGGGCTCGGCAACCTGAATGCCGACATGACGTACGCCATCTCGGTCTCGATCGAGTTCGTCAAGACAGGACCGGTCAGTGGTGGCACGCTGGACGCCACGCAGACCCGCTTCGGCTTTGGCGTCTACGGAGGATCGACCGCCGGTGCCCTGGGCGGCCGCGACGTCAACTACATCGGCTTCAGCGGCAACGTCGTCTCGCGCCCGATCACCTGCAGCGTGACCTATCCTTCGACTGTCACGCTGCCAGCGGTGCGGGCTTCCGCTTTGCGTCCCTCCGGTGCAACGGCAGGCACTACACCGTTCACCATCGGCGTCACCTGTGACGCGGTAGCCAATGTCGGCGTCACATTCGACGGTGCGGCCGGCACGCCTGTGCAGGCTGCCGCCTCCGGGGTCCTTGGCCCATCGAATGCCGGAGCGCCGGGAGCGGCTACAGGCGCCGGCTTCCAGATCGTAAGCGGCGGCAGCTATCAGCCCGTGCCGCTGCAGGTGCGCAATCCGCTGGGTAGTATCCAGGCGAATATTCCTGCTTCGTACAACTATGCCGTGCGGTACATCGGCCTGAACAACGGCCTCCCGATAACCGCAGGGACGTTGGCCAGCGCGGCGACCTTCACGTTCGATTACCAGTAGGCCGGCCGTTCACTTCTTCAGCCGATACGCGAGCTGCGGCCGCGTGATCCCCAGCATGCGCGCCGCCGATGACAGGTTGCCGCGCGTCGTGTCGATGGCGAGCTGCATCAGCCGCCCCTCGATCTGCGGCAGCGACACCTGCTGGTCCAGCAGCTTTTGCAGCAGGGCATCGGCGTCCTCGGGCGCTTCGGTGGCCTGCTGCTGGCTGGCGAACAGGTGGGAAATGTCGATCAGCCCCGCCGCGGGCGCGAGCAGCACGCCTCGCTCGATCATGTTCTCGAGTTCACGGATATTGCCGGGCCACTGGTACTGCATAAGCGCATCGCGGGCGCGCTGGCTCAGCCCGCGCACCTGCTTCTGGTAGCGCGCGTTGAAGCGCTGGATGAACGCCTGCGCAAGTTCCGGGATATCCTCGCGCCGTTCGCGCAGGGCCGGGATGGCGACCGGGTAGGTGCTGATCCGGTAGAACAGGTCCGCGCGGAACTGCCCCTGGCGGATCGCCTGTGCCAGGTTGACGTTGGTGGCCGCAATCAGCCGCACATCGATCTTGCGCGTCTCGACCCCGCCAAGCCGCTCGACTTCCGCGTTCTGCAACACACGCAGCAGCTTGACCTGTGCCGACAGCGGCAGGTCGCCGATCTCGTCGAGGAACAGCGTGCCGCCGTGCGCGCGCTCGAAGCGGCCGGGGCGTGACTGCTGTGCGCCCGTGTAGGCGCCTTTCTCGACGCCGAACAGCTCGGATTCGATCAGCTCGTGCGGGATCGCCGCGCAATTCACGGCAATGAACGGCTGCTCGGCGCGCGGGCCGTGGTCGTGCAGCCAGCGCGCGAACATCTCCTTGCCGGCGCCGGTCTCGCCAGTCAGCAGCACGGTGATATGGCTGTCCGCCGCCGCCGACAGCAGGCCGAAGGCTTCGCGGAACGCCGGGGACTGGCCGATCAGGTTGCCCTGGTTGGCGCCGCACAGGGTCTCGCGCAGCGTGCTGACTTCCTGCTGCAGCGTGAGCAGGTCGCTGATGACCGAGTCGGGCTCGAAGTACTTCAGGTAGTCGGGGTCGTCCCAGGCCTCGGCTGGCTTGCCGACGATGCGGCACAGCGCATCGAGGCGGCGCTGGCACTCGGTTTCCTTGTAGATGACCAGCCGGTCCATGAAGGTGCTGCTGTAGCCCGACGCATAGCCGAGCTGCACCCAGCAGCCGCCTTCCTCGCGGCTCAGTTCCTCGTTGTAGGGCGCTTCGCCTTCCCAGGAGTCCTGCCAAAGGAATTCCCCATAGAAGTGGCCGGTGTCGCGATCGATCTCCAGCCGGACCGGATCGACCCGCGTCACGCCTTCCAGCATGTGCAGTTGCGGGCCAAGCAGGAACGCGTCGTTGGGCGAGGTCTCGAGTTCCTCCTTGCGTTCGCGCTTGACCATCTCGGCGTCCCGCATGCCCTGCGCGTAGCCCATGCGGATCAGCAGACCCTTGCCGCGTTCCAGGCCCAGCGTATCGAGGATCTCCTTGCGCAGGTAGCTCAGGGCCTCGGTGTGCATCAGCACCATGCGGGAATCGCCGAGCCGGATCTGTGCGGCCTTGGGGTCGATCGTCAGCAGCGAAGCCAGGTCGAATGGCGGCTGCTTGGGGGGCGCGGTCATCTCCATCTCCAGAATGCCTGCGGGCGCGAATCGATCCGGAGAGGAACGTCCTTGGCCTCGGTTTTTCCGTAGCCTAACACGCGGTTTCGCAAGCCAGGCAAGCGCGGGGATTCCCCGTGGACAGCATGGTGCGTCGCAATATCCGTGGATTTGATCATTTGATGAAAACAGGCTTGATCCCCTCATCAAATCATCAAGCGGGTGCGCCGTGGCAACGCCTTGGAATTTCCCGCAATCCCTTGTGCCATGCGGCCTGGCAGCCGGTGGCACGGCCTTCGCTATATGTCTCCACACCCGGAACCATGCACACCCACCGATGTGCATCGCAGCAGGAGCGAGACATGACCACACCGTTTTTCCATGCCAACGTCCCGGCCCGCGGACGTGCCCAGCCCTATGTCCGGGTGACCGCGCGCGATGAACACTGGGTCGAGTTCGAGTTCTCGCTCGGCGACCCGGCGCTCTACGTGGAGCTGGTCATGCGCCCCGAACAGTTCTCCGCGTTCTGCGCCACGCAGTGCGCCATCACGGTGTCGCACCTGCTGGGCCGCGCACTGGAATTCGAGCGCGACAAATGGAGCGAAACCGTGGCCTGACGCCGCGGCCGATCCGAACACCACAAGGGAGACAGGAGCAACCCACCATGCAAATCGATATCCGTACCGACAGCGTCAGTCCGATCCGCCAGACCTTCGCCAACCTGCAACGGCGCCTGGGCGCCGACAAGCCGGCCACGCGTTACCAGGAGGCGATGTACGACCTGCAGCCGGAGACCAGCTTCCATTACCGCCCGCTGTGGCAGCCGCAATACGAACTCTACGACGTGCGCCGCACGCAGGTGGTCATGCAGGACTGGTACGCGCTGAAGGACCCGCGCCAGTTCTACTACGGCACGTACGTCAACGCCCGTGCGCGCCAGCAGGACGCGATGGAGAAGAACCTGGACTTCGTCGAGAAGCGCGGCCTGCTGGCATCGCTGCCGGCGCCCCTGCGCGAACTGCTGACGCTCGGCGTGGTGCCGCTGCGCCATGTCGAGTGGGCGGCGAACATGAACAACGCCGCGATCACGGCCTATGGCTACGGCTCGGCCATCACCGAAGCCGCCATGTTCCACACCATGGATCGCCTGGGCATTGCGCAGTACCTGACCCGCATCGGCCTGCTGGTCGGCGACAAGGCCGCGGTCGAAGCCGCCAAGACGGCATGGATGGAAGACCTGGCCTGGCAGCCATTGCGCCATGCGATCGAAGACCTGATCGTGCGTGACGACTGGTTCGAACTGCACGTGGCGCAGAACCTCGTGATGGACGGGCTGCTTTACCCGCTGGTCTACCAGCGCCTGGATGCGCGCCTGTCCGCCGAAAGCCCCGCGTTCTCGCTGGTCACCGACTTCATGACCGCCTGGTATGCCGAGACCACGCGCTGGGTCGATGCAACGGTGAAGGCAGCCGCGCAGGAATCTCCCGCGAATGCCGGCGTGATCGCAGGCTTTGCCTTTGCATGGCTCGACCGCTTCCAGCACGCGCTGGCCCCGCTGGTACGCCGCCTGTTCGCCGGCGAAGCCGATGCGGTGCTTGGTGAAGCGGTTGCCACGCTGGACAAGCGCCTGGCGGGGCTGGGGCTGCTCCGCGTCACCGACGCTGTTGCATGACATCAAGGACGAACGCCATGACCGCACAGATCGTATTCATCGCCCTGCAGGCCAACGAAGAGATGCGTCCCGTGATCGACGCAATCGAGGCCGACAACCCGCACGCCACCATCAACCGCTATCCGGCCATGGTCAAGATCGACGCGCCCGGGCGCCTGGAAATCAACCGCGCCAGCGTGGAAGAGCGCATCGGCCGCGCGTGGGACGTGCAGGAACTGCAGCTCGGCCTGATTTCGCTGGCCGGCAATATCGACGAAAGCGAAGACCAGTTCGTACTGGCGTGGCACTGAGCCGAAAGTTGAACAGCAAGAACACTGGAGACAAGGATATGACCACCGCCACTGCAATCGCCACCGCCGCGCGGCAGGCTACCAGCCCCAAGCTGTCGCTCAAGGAGAAGTACGCGATCCTCACGCGCGACCTCGGCTGGGAAACCACCTATCAGCCCATGGATGCCGTATTCCCGCACGACAAGTTCGAAGGCATCGTGATCCATGACTGGGACGGCTGGGAAGATCCGTTCCGCCTGACCATGGATGCGTACTGGAAATTCCAGTCCGAGAAGGAGCGCAAGCTGTACGCGATCATCGACGCGTTCCAGCAGAACAACGGCCAGCTCAATGTCAGCGACGCGCGCTACGTCAACGCGCTCAAGCTGTTCCTGACAGGCGTGTCGCCGCTGGAGTATGCCGCGCACCGCGGCTTTGCCATGGCCGGGCGCACGCTGCGCGGCGTGGGCGCGCGCGTGGCGTGCCAGATGCAGTCGATCGACGAGCTGCGCCACTGCCAGACCCAGGTCCACACCATCAGCCACTACAACAAGTACTTCAACGGCTTTTCCGACTGGCGCCACCTGCATGACCGGCTGTGGTACCTGTCGGTGCCGAAGTCGTACTTCGAAGACGCCATGACGGCGGGGCCGTTCGAGTTCATCACGGCGATCTCGTTCTCGTTCGAGTACGTCCTGACCAACCTGCTGTTCATGCCCTTCATGTCGGGCGCCGCCTACAACGGCGACATGGCCACGGTGACCTTCGGCTTCTCCGCGCAGTCCGATGAATCGCGCCACATGACGCTCGGGCTCGAAGTGGTGAAGTTCATGCTGGAGCAGGACCCGGCCAACCGTCCGATCATCCAGAAGTGGATCGACAAGTGGTTCTGGCGCGGCTACCGGCTGCTGACGCTGGTGGCGATGATGATGGACTACATGCTGCCCAGGCGCGTGATGAGCTGGAAGGAAGCCTGGGAAATCTACTTCGAGCAGAACGGCGGCGCGCTGTTCGCCGACCTGGCGCGCTACGGCATCCGCATGCCCAAGTATCACGAGCAGGCCGCGAAGGAGAAGGACCACCTGTCGCACATCGCCTGGTCGATCTTCTACAACTTCAACCACGCCGCAGCGATCCACACCTGGGTGCCGGAGGCGTCCGAAATGACGTGGTTGGCCGAGAAGTATCCCGACAGCTTCGACCGGCACTACAAGCCGCGCTTCGATTACTGGCAGCAGCAACAGCAGGCCGGCCAGCGCTGGTACAACCCGGGCCTGCCGATGCTGTGCCAGGTGTGCCAGATCCCGATGGCTTTCACCGAGCCCGACGACCCGACGCAGATTTGCTACCGCGAGGCCGAGCACGACGGCGACCGCTATCACTTCTGCTCGGACGGCTGCCGCGACATCTTCGTTGACGAGCCCGAGAAGTACGTGCAGGCCTGGCTGCCGGTGCACCAGATCTTCCAGGGCAACTGCGGCGGCGCGACGCTGCCCGAGGTGCTCGACTGGTACCACCTGAGCCCCGCCGACCGCGGCGACTTCGCCGACTCGCAGGACCGCGCCAACTGGGACCGCTGGACCGGTGCCGCAGGCACGCCGGCAGCGGAGCAGGGCGGCAGCGCGCCGTGCTGCGACCACGGACACGACTGAACCCCACACCGGAGACCATCATGCCAGTCATCGCACTGAATCCCGGCTACGCGGGCGAAACCCGCGACCGCGTCGAGAACTTCCACGGCAACCAGCTGGTGTACTTCGGCTGGGACCAGCACCTGCTGTTCTGCAGCCCCTTCACGCTCCCGCTGCCACCTGACATGCCGTTCGGCGCCCTGGTCAGTGATGTCATCACGCCATTGCTGGCGGCGCATCCCGATGGTGCGGCTATCGACTGGACGCAAGTCCAATGGCTGCGCGGCGGCGAGCCATTCGCGCCGGACACGTCCGCCAGCCTTGCGGCCAACGGCCTCGGGCACAAGTCGCTGCTGCGGCTGCGTACCCCCGGCCTGAATGGCATTGGCGGCTCTGGCAACTGACGCTGTCACACCACGGCACCACGGCACCACGGCACCACGGCATTACGGCATTACGGCATTACGGAGGCTGACATGACCTACCAACTGACCATCGAACCACTCGGCCAGACCATCGACATCGAAGAGGGCCAGACCGTGCTCGACGCGTGCCTGCGCGCGGGAGTTTGGCTGCCGCATGCCTGCGGCCACGGCCTGTGCGGAACCTGCAAGGTGCAGACCCTGCAAGGCGAACTCGACCATGGCGAGGCCTCGCCGTTCGCCCTGATGGATTTCGAGCGCGACGAAGCGAAGTGCCTGGCCTGCTGCGCCAGGCCGATGTCGGACATGGTGATCGAGGCCGATATCGAGCCCGACCCCGACGCGCAATGCCTGCCGCTGCTGGACTTCACCGCGGAAGTGGCCCGCATCGACGCGCTCACGCCAACTATCAAGGGCGTGTTCCTGCGCATCGAAGGCGAGCCGCTGCAGTTCCAGCCGGGCCAGTACGTCAATGTGTGGATCGGCAAGGAAGCCACGCCGCGCGCGTTCTCGATTGCCAGCGCGCCGGCGGCGGGCGAGATCGAGCTGAACATCCGGCTGGTCCCGGGCGGCAGTGCGACCACCTATGTGCATGAGCACTTGCAGGTCGGCGAACGCTTGCAGCTATCCGGCCCGCTGGGCCGCTTCTTCGTGCGCAAGAGTGATCCACGGCCGCTGGTGTTCATGGCCGGCGGCTCGGGGCTGTCGAGCCCGCGCTCGATGATCCTCGACCTGCTGGCATGCGGCGACCCGCGCGAGATCGTGCTGGTGCAAGGCGCGCGCAATGCCGGCGAACTGTATTACCGCGAAGCATTCGAGGCGCTCGCGCAGCAGCACGACAACTTCACCTACCTGCCAGTACTGTCCGGCGAGCCAGAGCAGAGCGCTTGGAGCGGCGAACGCGGCTATGTCCACGACCTGGCCGGGCGCCACTTCCGCCACGACTTCCGCGGCTGGCGCGCCTACCTGTGCGGGCCGCCGCCAATGATCGAGGCCTGCATCGCCACGCTGATGCAGGGCCGGCTGTTCGAGAAAGACATCTTCACCGAGAAGTTCCTGTCGGCGGCCGACGCGAGCCAGGCCACCCGCAGCCCGCTGTTCCGCTCGCTTTGACATCGACAACGTTCCCCATATCACTTCACCCACAAGGCCATAGGAGACAACCATGGACAAGATCGCCATCGACGCCGTACTGAACCGCATCGAAGAGACCACCGGCCCGGATGCCAATCCGCGCATCGCCGCGATCGTGCACCGGATGGTGCGCGACTTGTTCCACATGATCGAGGATCTCGACATCCAGCCCGAGGAGTTCTGGGCCGGCCTCAACTACCTGGCCGAGGCGGGCCGCAGCGGCGAACTCGGCCTGATCGCGCCCGGCCTGGGCTTCGACCACTTCCTGGACCTGCGCATGGACGAAGCCGAAGCGCGCGCGGGCATTGGCGGCGGCACGCCGCGCACCATCGAGGGCCCCCTGTACGTGGCCGGCGCGCCGGTCGCGCAGGGCGAAGCCCGGCTTGACGACGGCACCGACGACGGCGAGGTGCTGGTGATGGAGGGTCGGGTATTCGACGAAACCGGCAAGCCGCTGCGCAATGCGAACGTAGAGGTCTGGCATGCGAATTCGCTGGGCAACTACTCGTACTTCGATCCGACCCAGAGCGCGTTCAACCTGCGCCGCACCATCGTCACCGACAGCGAAGGGCGCTATCGCCTGCGCAGCATCGTGCCGGTGGGCTACAGCGTGCCGCCGGGCGGCGCCACCGACCGCCTGCTCAAGACGCTCGATCGCCACGGCACGCGCCCGGCCCATATCCACTTCTTCGTCTCGGCGCCGGGCCACCGCAAGCTGACCACGCAGATCAACATCGACGGCGATCCCTATCTGTGGGACGACTTCGCCTTTGCCACGCGCGAAGGGCTGGTGCCGCCGGTGACGCGCATCGACGACGCGGCCGCGATGCAGGCGCTCGGCGTCGACAAGCCGTTCTCGCTGATCCGCTTCGACTTCACGCTGCATGCCGACAACGCGGGCGCCCCGCAGGCCGAAGTTGCTCGCCAGCGGGCGGTGGCAGCGATGTAAAAGGGCGCTGGTCCCGAGGAGGATTTTCGTTGGCTCCGCACCAACAGGACCAGGCAGCGGCGCCGCCGGGAAAATCATCGGATCCGGCAAATATCCTGCCTCGCCGCGCAAGGCGTGGTGTCCCGCTCACAAATTGCCGTGCAAGGCGGACCGGCCCGGGTGGCAATGGGCCGGTTCGCGCACAAGGCCTCGATACTGGCCGGAAAATTGCTTCTCCTGCTGTGTGAAGCCACTCGCACAGTCTGGAGGTTCCATGCACGCGCGCATCACTGCTCACAAGGGGATTCTGGTTGTCGAACTGGTGCAGAACCAGGTGACGGAGGACGGCGGCCGTTCAGGCGCGGACAAGCTGCGCAACCTCGGCACGATCGTCCATGACACGCGACGCTATCTTGGCGTGTCGAATGAGGCGCTGGCATTGTTGAAGGTCGTCAAGCGCGGCCTCGACCGCATTGGCGATTTCGCCTGGTTCCGAAGCGACGATGGCATGGATCATTTTGCCTGGCTTGGCGGCCCAAAGCGGCTGGTGGATCCGAAGGAAGTGGCGACGGCCCGCACTTACGAGATCCTTGCGCACCGGGTCATTCCGAACGAGGTCCCGGAGGGCGCAAAGGCCGCCATCGAAGCGAACTTCTGAACGCCAGAGCGGCGGCAGGATTTGCATCCTGCCGCCGCCCTGGCACCTCCGCTCCCCTGTTTGAGCCTGGCCTTATTTCACGCAGGCCAGATTGACAGCGAGCCCGCCCCAACCGGTAGCCTGGTTGGTGTTGAGCTGCACCTGCAGCTTGTCGTTATGGTTGACGGTCCCGGCCGGCATTTCCTGGCTGCAGCTTTGCTGCCCGTTGCTGATCCGGCAGCTCAGGTTGCTCACCGGGGTACTGGTCGCACCCGCGCCCGAGCCCGTGACCTTGTAAACCGCCATGGTGAGGCTTCCGATGGGCTTGCCGAGCGTGGACGCGGTCAGCTTGACGCTGGCGCAGTCATAAGGAATCACGACGGCGAAGTCCGACGGCAATGCCACCGCGCCCCCGGCACCCGTCATGACATACAGCCCGCGGCTGAGCGAGTCCGGCACGTTGAAGTTGCCGTTATAGACCGTAGGTACGGTGGCGCCCGTGGTCGGCCAATGGCCGCCGGCCTTGGGCCCATATAGCGTGCCGGTCGATGTATCGAAGTAGAAGTCGCCATCGACGCCAATGCTGTCGGTCGGCGCACCGCTGCCGTAGATCACCTGGCCGCCGTTGCCGACAGGGGTGCCTCCGGTGCCGCCAGTGCCGCCACTGCCACCACCGGGCTGGCCGGCCAGCACCACGCCCGCGGGCCATTGGCCGTTGACCTTGGGTCCGTAGAGCGTCCAGGTATCGGTGTCGAGGTAGTAGTCGCCATCGGCGCCAATATCGTTGCCCGGCGCCCCGTGGCCGGTCAGGACCGTGCCGCTACCGCTTCCCGATGAGCCGCCGCCGAGCTGCACGCCCGGTGGCCAGGTGCCATCGGCCTTCGGCCCGAACAGCGTCCCGGTCGAGGTGTTGATGTAGTAGTCGCCGTTATTGCCAACGGTACTGGTCGGGTCCACCGAGCCGGTCAGGATCGTGCTGCCGGCGGTACCGGTATTGCCGGGTGCGCCCGTATCCCCCTTGGCTCCCGGAGATCCTGCGACCGCAACACCGGGAGGCCACGCGCCGTTTGCCTTGGGCCCGAACAGCATCCCGGTGGTGGTGTTCACGTAGAAATCCCCGTCCTTGCCGATATCGGGCCCCGGATCGGTGGTGCCCGACAGCAAGGCGCTGGTGGACGCAGTCGGCGTCGTCACTGGCGCGGTGGTGCTGGAGCCTGGAGCCGCCGTGGTAGCGGCCGGGGCCGAGTCGCCACCGCCTCCGCCACAACCGGCAACAACGACGGCCAGGCATGCTAGTGGCACGACCGCCAGCTTCACGTGGATGTTTTTCATGACCGCTCCCCGGGTTGTGCGAATGATCGAAGTTCGATGGCACTTCTTCGATGCCAGCGATGCGTTCAATCTAGTCGCGCGACAGGGAGGCGGAAATACGCTCTATGGACGAGCCGGGCATGGTCCAGAGTGCTGACCATCGGTATGGAAAAGGTCGAGTTTTCCCGCGGAAAAGTCGTGGTTTACGGTCCGACACCCCGACTGCCGATGGAGGCCGATCAGGCAACCCCACGAAGGGGGAAAGCAAAAGTGTGAGTCAGAATTGAAACGGGTGAGCGGGGAAGGCGGGGGCCAGCACTATCGATCGGGCCATCAAACCTTGCCAACGGCCCGGTCGATCGCACGAAGCAGGTCTTCGGTATGGACCATCAGTTCACGCACCTGCCGCAGCGTCGAATACTGGTTGAGCACGGTTTTCCAGCGCTCGGCTTCCAGCAACGGAAGCCAGAGCGGTTCAAGGTCCCCGGCATCCGCAGGCTCGTTTGCCGCGAGGTGGCTGGCGAATGCAAGGCTCTCGTCCGCCGACAGGAGCTGCATGCGACTCGCCGCGCCGAGCAGGCGCGGGGCCGTCTCGGCGCGGGCGTCGCAGCAATAGAGCACCGTACGCGTCAGCGTGGGCGCGGCACAGAGCGCGGCAAGCGCGGCGCCGCGCAGGCGCACCGTTCCCTCGTGGGAGGCGAACGCATAAGCCGCATCGTCCTTCGCGTGGGCAAGCAGGCGCAGGCCGCGCAGCAGGCGCGGAAAGTCCGTGGTCGCCGCGTCCACGGACGCCTTGACCTCTACGAGCAGGCAGACATCCCAGGCTGGCTGGCGATCGACCGGAACCGACCGGCGCAGCAAGACCACGTCCCATTCGGTCTTTGCGCGTTCATGGCTCGCGGGAATCGAAGCCGGGACGCGCAGCGAAGTCACGACGCGATAGCGCGCAGGGTCGCGTTCCGCCTCGTTCAGGCGCTGCGCGAGAACCTGGAGCGCTTGCGCCGCCAAGGCCTCGGCGCCGGCCCCGCGTTGCTGCGCTGACGCACCCTGGGCAACCGCTGTCGCGCTTCCCGGGCGAGGTCCGGCGCGATCCCATAGCGAAGCGTACTGGCGCACCAGTTCGTCCGTTTGCAGGGCTTCGATGCGCTGCAAGCGCTGCAGGGCAGGGTTGTCCAGCAGCCGCGTCAGGGCGAGCGCTACGGGCGAGTCATTCTTGCTATCCGGCGCGTCGATGAGGCGTTGGGCAATGCCGCGCAGCGATGGCCATGATGAAGCGGCCGCCGACGCATGCAGGTCTGCCAATGCTTCACGCTGCGAGCCTGGGGTCATCCGTTGTTGCCGGTTCGGGTGCGCCACCGCGTTCACGGCAGCCAGGACCGCGCGCCGGTCCCCTTCGGCGCGCGCCGACAGCGACGCGAACTCGCGCACGGGCGCGGCCCTGTGCCGAAGCACCATGGCCTGGAAGACCGGGTCGCCGGAATCGGGATGAATGGCTTCATGGATCATGTCCGCGAGCGCGTCGGCAAACTGGCGTTTCAGCGAAGCGTCCGGCACCTCGCCGCGGGCCAGCGAGTGCCGCGCCTGCTCGATGGCCATCGCGACCCGCTCGGCCGCGCGGGCTTCGCGGCTCTGGCCCGATGGAACGGGCGTCTCCGTCACCTGGTAGCGGCGGGTGACGGTACGCAGGACTTCGTCGAGAAGAGGCGGGGACGGCGTTGCGGTCATCACGGTGGCGACGGGGAAAAGGCGCTGCATGGTTTGCGTTGCCGTTCCCGATTGGCGCGCGCGGGAGTCTCGGCAGGCGTCAGGATAGCCGGTTCGCGTCGCGCCGTCTTCGAACCGGCCTCATCCGATCATCTTCCCGCCATGCGCCGCAGGTCCACCAGCCTGTCGAAGGTTTCCCCATCCAGCAATCCAAGCTCGATCGCCGCCGCGCGGGGCGTGATCTTGCGGCGCGTGGCGTGGTGGGTAATGGCAGCCGCCCGGTCGTACCCGATGACCGGATTGAGCGCCGTCACGGCCAGCAAGGGGCTTTGCAGATCCCGGTCCAGCCGTTCGGCGCCCGGCTGAATGCCCGGGATCAGGCGCGTCGCCACCACGTTCGCGCAATCGGCCAGCAGCCGGATCGACTGCAGCACGTTGTAGACCAGCACGGGCTTCGCGACGTTCAGTTCGAAGTTGCCGGACGAGGCCGCCATGGTCACCGTCACGTGGTTGCCCGCGACCTGCATGGACGCCTGCACCATGACTTCCGCGATGGTCGGATTGCGCTTGCCCGGCATGATGGACGACGTCAGCCTGTCGTCAGGCAGCAGCAGTTCGCCCAGCCCCGAGTTCGGGCCAGAGCTCATCCAGCGCAGGTCGTTGGCGATCTTCGTGAACGAGGCGGCAATCACATTGAGCACGCCCGAGAGTTCCAGCAGCGCATCGTGCGCCGCCATCCCTTCGACCTTGCAGGGATTGGGTCGGAATGCGAGGCCGCTCAGCCGGCTGGCCTCCTCGCAGAAGGCATGGTCGAAGCCGGGCGGGGCGTTCAGGCCAGTGCCTGCGGCGGTGCCCCCTTGTGGCAGCACCAGCAGGCGCGGCATGGCATCGCGCAGGCGCGCGAGCGCGTTGTCGACCTGCGCCGCGAAGCCGTCGAAACTGCGGCCAAGCGTGGTGGGTACTGCGTCCATGAGGTGGGTGCGGGCCATCTTGAGCACGTCGGCGAACGCGGCGGCGCGCTCGCGCAAGCTGTCGCGCAGGCCGCCAAGCGCCGGGACAAGCCGGTCTTCCAGCTCGATGGCCGCGCTCATGTGCATGACCGATGGAAAGCTGTCGTTGGAGGACTGCGAGGCATTCACGTGGTCGTTCGGATGAACGGGCGATTTGGTGCCCAGCGGCTGCCCCAGCCGTTCGTTGGCCCGGTTCGCGATGACCTCGTTGGCATTCATGTTGGTCTGCGTGCCGGAGCCGGTCTGCCAGATCGTCAGCGGAAAATGATCGTCGAAGCGGCCGCTGCGCAATTCCGCGGCGGCGGCGACGATGGCGTCGCCGAGCGGGGCATCGAGCACGCTACAACGCAGATTGGCCTGAGCGGCGGCCATCTTGTGCAGGCCGAAAGCATGGATCAGGCAGCCGGGGAAGCGTTCCTCCCCCACCTCGAATACGCCGAGTGCGCGCTGCGTCTGCGCCCCCCAGTAGCGGTCGGCGGGAATGTCCACCGGACCGAAGGCGTCATGCTCCGTGCGGTACGTTGCCATGATAGGTTCGTTCCTGTGGTGCCGTTCAGTGGGCGGTGGCGCGCTGCATCGGGATGCCCGACGAATGCGGATTGGCGGCGTTGGCGTCGTCCCCCAGCAGCGTGCCGTCGTCGAGCGTCGCATCGGCGGCGGCCATGTCGGGATAGCGCTCGGGATACAGGTGGCGCTTCGCGGTCTCGGCATCGAAGGTGCCGGACCACTTGGCCACGACCACGGTCGCGACGCTGTTGCCGATCGTGTTGCAGGTGGAAATCGCCATCGACAGGAAGCGGTACACGCCGAAGATCACCGCCAGGCCCTCGACCGGCAGCACCCCGGTCGACGTCACGGTTGCGGCGAACACCACGAAGGAACCGCCCGACACCGTGGCCGCGCCCTTCGACGTCAGCAGCATCAGCACGAGAATGCCGAGCTGGTGGTCGAGCGTGAGCGGCACCCCGTAGGCATGCGAGATGAACATCACGCCCATCGCCATGAAGATCGACGTGCCATCGAGGTTGAAGGCATAGCCGGTCGGCAGGACCAGGCCGACGGTCTGCTTGGCGCAGCCCAGCCGCTGGAGCTTGATCAGCAGGCGCGGCAGGGCGCTTTCCGACGATGCCGTGCCGAGCACGATCAGGATTTCATCCTTGATGTACCGCAGGAAGCGCCACAGGCTGAATCCGGCCAGCTTGGCCACGATGCCGAGCACGACGGCAATGAACAGCACCACCACCGCATAGAAGCTCAGGACGAACTGCGCCAGCGCGACCAGCACGGCGACGCCGTTGCTGCCGACCGAGTAGGCCACCGCGCCGAATGTGCCGATCGGCGCCAGCTTCATGACCAGGTTGATGAACGAGAACAGGACTTCCGAGATGGTGTCGAGGCCGTCGTTGATCCTGGCGCGGCGCGTCTCCGGAATGGCAAGGATGCCGATGCCGACCATCACCGCCAGCACCACCACCTGGAGCAGTTCACCCTTGGCGAAGGCGCCGACGAAATTGTCGGGCACGATATGCATCATGAACTCCAGGAAACCCTGCGGCGCGGCGGCCTTCGCGGCCGGCGCGGCGGCGCTGCCGGCGACGTTCGACATGCCCTTGCCGATCTCCAGCAGGTTGCCGGCGAGCATGCCGATCAGCAGCGCAATGGTCGAGATGACCTCGAAGTAGAGGATCGAGCGCCAGCCCACGCGCCCGGCGCTCTTCACGTCGCCGGCCGAGGCGATGCCGTGGACGATGGTCAGGAACACCAGCGGCGCCACGCCGGCCTTGATCAGCGACAGGAACATATCGCCGAGCAGCTTCAGCTTCGACGCGAACGCCGGGAACGCAAAGCCGACGGCGATGCCGAGGATCAGCGAAACGAGCACCTGCATGCCGAGCTTGCGATACCAAGGCAGCCGCGGGGCAGCCGGCGGTGCGGCAGGGGTCTGGATGGTCTGGTCTTGCATGTTGTCTTCCTCCACCGGGGTTCGTGCTCAGGCCACCTTGCCTGAAAGTTCGATGGCGCGATCCACCATCTGCGGGGCGAGCCCCAGATAGTTGGCCGGGTCGCACAGGCGCTCGATCGCCGCGCGGTCAAAATGCTCGGTCACGGCGGGCAGAGCGCACAGCGCTTCGGCCAGCGTGCCGCCGGCTTCATTGACGGTGCGGCAGGCGTCGTAAACTATGTCGTGGGCCTGTTGGCGGCCAATATGCGGCGCCATGCCCATCATTACGGCCTCGGCCACGATCAGGCCATTGGTGATGCCAAGGTTGTGCTTCATGCGCGCGGTGTCCACCACGAGTCCGCCGAGCGCAAACTTCGCCTGGTGCAGGGCGCCGGAGGTCAGGATGAAGCTTTCCGGAATGGCGATCCACTCCGCATGCCAGGGGCCGGTTGCGCGTTCGAAATCCTGCACCATCGCGTCGACCATCAGACCGGCGTGCTGGCGCACGGCCTTTGACGCCGCCAGCATCAGTTCGCTCGAGATCGGGTTGCGCTTCTGCGGCATCGTGCTGCTGGCGCCACGGCCCTTCACGAACGGCTCATAGACTTCCGCGAATTCCGTCGACGCCATGATCATGATGTCGAGCGCGATCTTGCCCAGCGAGCCAGTGACCAGCGCAAGCAGGTTCACGGCTTCGGCGAAGCCGTCGCGCGCCACGTGCCACGTGGTGGCCGGCACGCCCAGGCCCAGCTCCTCGGCCAGCGCGCGCTGCACTTCGAAGCCCTTGTCTCCGAGCGACGCGAGTGTGCCGGCAGCGCCGGCGAACTCCACCACGGCCACACGCGGACGCAGTTCGGCGAGGCGCTGCTGGTGGCGGTCGAACATCGCCAGCCAGATCGCGGTCTTGTAGCCGAAGGTGACGGGCAGCGCCTGCTGCAGGTGCGTGCGGCCGGCCATCGGGGTATTGCGGTGCTTCCCCGACAAATCGGCGAGAATGGCGCGCAGTTCGCGGATGTCGGCGTCGATGCTGTCCAGCGCATCGCGGACCTGGAGCGCGACCGCGGTGTCCATGATGTCCTGCGTGGTAGCGCCCCAATGCACGTAGCGGCCGGCTTCACCGCACATTGTCACGAGCTGGTGCACCAGCGGCAGGATCGGGTAGCCGACAATGTCGGTCTCCTCGCGCATGTGGTTGAAGTCGATCCGTTCGATGTTCGATTCGCGCGCGATGACCTCGGCCGCTTCAGCCGGAATCACGCCGACACGCGCTTCCGCCTTGGCCAGGGCGACCTCGACGTCGATGTAGCGTTGGACGAGCGCGCCGTCGGAGAAGATGGCTCGCATTTTCTTGGTGCCGAAAGCGTCGCGGAAGAGCGCGGAGTCGACTACGGTGCTGGCGGCGGGAATCGCGTAGAGGGACATGTTGCTACCTTGTGGCAAGAGATCGGGTTCGCTAATATGTTCGAACATGTTCAGCATTAAATATGTTCGAACATATTTATGAAATGAGGGTTTACCCCTTAACCGATTCCCATGACAACGGATGTAGTCGGAACCAGATGAGCAAAACCAACTCGGCGGAGATCGCCAGGCAACTTCTTGACGGCATCGTCGGCGGCCAGTTTCCCGTCGGGTCGCTGCTGCCCACGGAGTTCGAGCTATGCGAGCAGTTCAACGCGAGCCGCTACACGATCCGCGCGGTGCTGCAGGAATTGCAGGACCAGGGCCTTGTGTCGCGGCGCAAGAACGTGGGCACCCGGGTGGAGGCGTCGCGGCCCAAGGCGAAATTCCGGCCCACGCTGGCGTCGGTCGACGATCTGGTCCAGTTCGGGGTCGAACATTCGCGCCGGGTGCAATCGGTGGAGATCGTCAGCGTGGCGGGGGAACTCGCGCGCGACATCGGCTGTGCGGAAGGCACGCCGAGGCTGCGGATCTCCAGCATCCGCCTGGACGAAGGGCCTGCCGCCTCGCCGATGGCGTGGACGGACATCTATATCGACCCGGCCTACACGGACATTGGCGAGCTGGTGACCACGTCACCGGAGCTGGTCAGTACGCTGATCGAGTCGCGCTATGGCCGGCAGATCGCCGAGATCGAACAGGACGTGCGCGCCTCGACGCTTGCGGACGCGCGTGTCGTCAAGGCGCTCGGGCTGGAGGAGGGCGCGGCCGTGCTCAAGATCCTGCGCCGCTATCTGGACGCGGCCGGCGAAGCGTTCGAGTTCTCGGTGACGGTGCACCCCGCGGACAGCTTCTCGCTGTCGATGCGGCTAAAGCGCTCGACCGGATAAGCGACGCCACCGCGGCAAGATCGTCGCCCATCGAATTCCGGTCTCACCGCAAAGTCCTATCCTTGAAGGACGAGGGTATTGGACGCATCGCCGGGCCGCGCTCGCGCCACGCGCGAGGCGTCTCGCCAGCGTTGCGGTACAGGCAGCAGGACGGTGGCGAGATGAACCGGGTTCACGCATGGATTGTCGTATGCAGCCTGATGACGGGCTGTGTATCGACGGGCGTCGACGTCATGCCGGAACAACTGGAGAACTTCCTTCCGGGATTTACCACCATCGGCGACGTGACCGGACAACTTGGCGCACCGACATCCCGGGCGGCCTTGAGCAATGGGGCGCTCATACTGGTCTATTCGTTTGCGACCTCAAAGCCTCACGCGGAGAGTTTTATTCCCTTCATCGGCCCGCTGTTCTCGGGCGGCGAGATCCGATCGTCGACCGTCCTGTTCGAGTTCGACCAGGATGGCGTGCTCAGGAGCCAGCGCAGGACGACTTCACTCGGCGCGTCCGGGCTGACCGTATTGCCGCATTAAGGGAGCGCCAGCCAAGGCGCTTCATCCCGGGGACGGATATCACCGGTAACCGTGGCCGTGGCCCCAGTACCCGCGCGAACCATGGTAGCCATCGTAGTAGCCGCCACCGTATGGCACCACGACACAGCCGCCGAGCAGCGTGGAAATGGCAATCAGCAGCGCGACAATGACTTTCATGGCGACTCCACAACGATGACAAAGGCGGAGAGGCCAGGTGGAACCTGCCAGCCACCCGGCACTCTCCCCAAAGCTACCGCTTGCGAACAGCGTTGCGATGACTGCCCTGCAACCGACCTCCCGTTCGCGTGAGCGGAGCGACTTACTGCTTCTTCGTCTTGTCGGTATTGACGCTGTCTGTGGGGTTGGCCGCGTCGGCCGGCGTGCCAGGCTTGGCAGCCTCCGCGTTGTTCTTAGCCTGGTTGCCCTCCTTCTTCGCATCCACCTTTGTCTTGCCCGCTTCGGACTTGGCAGCCCCCATCTTGGCCGACTTGTGGTGGGTACTCTTCGCGGTGGACTTGCTGGCACCGGCCTTTGCACCAGCCTTTGCGTCGCCCGTTGCGTCGGTCTTTTCCTTGACCGCCGTTGCCTGGTCTTTCGTCGCGGCCGCCTGTGGCTGACTCGCGGAAGCTGGCACGCCAGTCTGCGCGAAGACGGTACCGACAAGGGCTGCGGAGGCGAGGGCAGCGAACAGCTTCTTCATGGCGTCAACTCCTGAGGATCGTTTGAGAGCGCGGCACTGCGCCGTGCTTGCCTCCTACAACGGCACGGCGCCGGGCCGCGATGACGCAGAACTCGTGACAATCCGTAAGTATTGAAACAGGCCGAAGCGATTCGCACAGCCCCCGCTCTTGCAAGCCGCGTCAGCACAGGTATTGCTCGGCCAGCGCCACCCAGCATGCCGCGCCGATCGGGATCAGCTTGTCGTTGAAGTCATAGCCATCGTTGTGCAGCGAGCATCCGACCCACGCCTGCCCGGCCATGCCATTGCCCAGCGCAAAGTAGCAGCCGGGCATTTTCTCCAGCATCCAGGCAAAGTCCTCGCTCCCCATCTGCGACGACGGCGGCACGCGGATCACGCGCTCGTTGCCGACCACCGATGCCACCGCGTCACGGGCGATCCCGGCCTCGCGCGTGCTGTTCTGGATCGCGGGGACCATGCGCTCATACTCGAGCTCTGCCTGCACGCCGTACGAGGCCGCCTGGTGCGAGACCACTTCGCGGATGCGGCGCTCCAGCAGTTCGCGCACTTCGGGCCTGGTGGCGCGCACGCTGAGCTTGAGCGTTGCCGTCTCGGGAATGATGTTGTACGTCGTGCCGGCATGCATTTCGCCGACGCTGATGACGGCTGCGTCCACCGGCGCCACGTTGCGCGCGACGATGCCCTGCAAGGCCACCACCGTGGCCGACATGGCGAGCGTCGGATCGACGGCGAGGTTGGGCATGGCACCGTGTCCGCCACGGCCGCGGAAGGTCACGGTGACGCGGTCGGACGAGCCGCCCAGCGGACCTTCCTGCACCACGGCCGCACCCAGCGGCAGCCCGGGCGCATTGTGGAACGCATAGATGCCATCGCAAGGGAAGCGCTCGAACAGCCCGTCGGCCATCATGGCGAGGGCCCCGGTCAGGCCTTCCTCGTCCGGCTGGAAGATCAGGTTCAGCGTGCCCGTGAAGTTGCGCGTCGAAGCGAGGTACTCGGCGGCCGCCAGCAGCGTGGCCGTGTGGCCGTCGTGACCGCAGGCATGCATGCGGCCCGGGATTTCGCTGGCGTAGGGCAGTCCGGTGCGTTCCTGCAGGGGCAGGGCGTCCATGTCGGCGCGCAGGCCGATGCGGCGCGTGCCGTCGCCCACCTTGAGCTGCCCCACCAGGCCGCGGCCGCCAACGGTGTGCACGCTGTAGCCCCACTGCTTCAGCAGGCCGGCCACCAGCTCGGCGGTATGGCCGACGTCCGCGCCCAGTTCCGGACGGGCATGGATGCGCTGGCGGACTTGCGCGAAGCGCTGCGAGGCCGCATGCAGCGCCGCGGGGATGTTCAGGTTCTCGGGCAGTTGGTTCATGGTGTCGTGCGTGAAAGGTTCGCGTCAGTCGCGACCGGGGTGCGAAGGAAACAGCGACAGGGCGATCAGGCTGATGGTGCTGGCGCTCATCAGGTACCAGGCGGGCGCCATCGGCGAGCCGGTGGTGGCAATCAGCCAGGTCACCACCAGCGGGGCAAAGCCGCCGAAAACGGTCACGCCCAGGCTGTACATCACCGACATGCCGGTGGCACGGTGTTCGCGCGGGAACGCTTCCATCATCATGGCGGCGCCGGCGCCGCCGCTGATCGACATGATGGTCACGCTCACGCCGATCTGCAGCACCACCGACACCAGCGTGGCATGCGTGGTCAGCAGCAGGAAGTTCGGATAGCACCAGGCCAGCGACGCCAGGATGGCCGCCACGATCATCGGCTTGCGCGTGGGCAGGCGGTCGGCCAGCTTGCCGAACAGCGGCGACATGACCAGCATGGCCAGCCCGGCCATGCACGCGGCCAGGAAGGCCGTGACCGGCGGCATGTGGATCGACTGGATCAGGTACGTCGGCATGTAGAAGACCGTGATGTACATGCCCGAGGTGCTGCCCGTCATCAGCAGCATGCCCAGCAGCAGCACGCGCCAGTACTTGCGAAAGACGGACTTCAGGTCGGCGTGTTCGGCGCCGCCCGTATGCGTTTCCTTCAGGTTGCGGCGGATGTAGAGGCCGACCGGCGCGATCAGCAGCCCGATCATGAACGGAATGCGCCAGCCCCACGACATCATGGCCTCCGGCGACAATGCCGCGGTGATGGCCGCGCCGGTGAGCGCGCCGGCCAGCGCGGCGCCGCCCTGGGTGGCGCCTTGCCAGCTCACCAGGAAGCAGCGCTTCTGCTTGCCGGCCGATTCCATCAGCAGCGCCGAGGCCGCGCCGATCTCGCCACCAGCCGACAGGCCCTGGAGCAGGCGTCCCATGACCACGATCACGGTCGCGGCAAGCCCGATCGACGCGTGCGTGGGCGCGAAGGCAATCAGCGCAGTGCCGGCCGTCATCAGGCCGATGGTCAGCGTGAGCGCTGCCTTGCGGCCGCGGCGGTCCGCGAAATGCCCGATCAGCACCGCGCCGAGCGGCCGCATCACAAACCCGGCGCCGAAGGTCGCGAACGACAGCATCAGCGACGCCAGCGGGCTGCTGCTCGGGAAGAACAGCCGGCCGATGGTAGCGGCGAAGAAGCTGTAGACGGTGAAGTCATACATCTCCAGGCCATTGCCGATGGCGGCGGCCACCACGGCGCGGCGCGCATGCGAGCGTTCGGCTGCTGGCGCGGCACCTGCAGCGGCGCCGGCCTGAGGCGGGAGGGTGAGTGACGCGGGCTGCGAATCGATCATTGAGTCCTCGCTGGTATGGCGCTGGGGCGCAGTAGCCGGAACAGGAGACCGGTGCGCCCGATCCTGTGTGCGTCAGATGGTACGAGGACGGCCGCGTTCGCGGTCCTAGCTTTTGTTCATGGGTATGAGCAATGGCTATGCTCGGGTAATCCCGGAGAAGGGCGCCGTGCGAACGGGCAAAGGGGTTCGTTAGTCGCCATCAGGCGGCGTGGGCGGCTACGCCGTGCACCTGCTGCAGCCCGTCAAGCAGGCGGCTATGCAGGCGTTCCGCCGCCCGGGTGAGGGTGTGGCGGTCCCGCGTCACGAGCGACACCATGCGGTCCGGCAGCGGCTCGTCGACGGTGATGAAGTCGATGGTCTGCAGGATCAGCGCGTTGCGCAGCGATTCGGCCGAGAGCAGCAGCAGCGCATCGGACTTCCAGCACAGGTCCAGCGCAAGGCTCATCGACGTGCATTCCACCACGCGCTGCGGCAACTCCAGCCCCGCGCTGGCGAACAGCAACGGAAAGGGCGAGTGAAAATCGCTGAGCGGATCCAGCGTGAGCCAGTCGGCCTGCTGAAGCTCGCGCAGCGAGCGCGAGCCGCGCAGCGCATGGCCCTTGCGGGCGCCGATCACGGACGGCACTCGGCACACGGGAGTGCAGTCGAGCCCGCGATCGGCCGGCAGCAGTTGCGACGTCAGCGCGAAATCCATCATGCCCTCGCGTACCTGCTCCAGCAATTGCGCCGGCCGCATTTCCTGGATGCGCAGGCGCGCCCCGGGGAATTCGCGGCGGAAGGTGTCGAGCACGGCAGCCACCGGCCGTATCAGGGCCGTCACCGGCGTGACGCCGAAACTGATTTCGCTGACGACGGCGCCCTTCATGTCCTCGAGGTCGTCGCGCGCGCGGCGCACATTCTCGCTGATCAGCCGCGCATGGCCGACCAGCCGCTGGCCAATTGGCGTCAGGCGGATGCCCTTGCTGGAGCGCACGAAGAGCGTGGCACCGACCGAGGTTTCCAGTTCCTTCATGGCCTTGCTGAGCGCGGGCTGCGTGATGTGCAGCACGCGCGAGGCCTCCTGGATGCTGCCGGCGTCGGCGACCGCGGCGAGCGCGCGGAGCTGGTGAAGTTTCATGGGATGGGCTGCGCAAGGTCGGCTCAGGCGCGAATCGGCCGGTTTCCGGAACGGGTGCCATTGTGTCGTGGATGGAGGCGAGACGGCAATGCTCTCGCGCGCGTCCCGGCCATCGGGCGGCGTGTGCTGCGGCACAGCAATGACATCGCCCGAGGCGCCTGCGATCCGGCTCTGGCGGCTCTGGCGTTTTAAGGACATATCTGCCAAGATGCGCGCCCTCACTGATCACCGGCAAAGCAACGCAGTCCTATCATGGCCTCAACAAAAGCACACCACGCCACGGGTTGGGCGACGGCGGTCATCGCCGCCTCCGTCATTGCAAAGTGCGGCGGTGGCGGGTGGGTATGGGAAAGCGCGGCAGGTTTCGTGGCGGCGCTGCTGGGCAGCACCGCGCCGGACTGGCTCGAAGTGGCATGGTGGTCAAGGTCGCGCCGCCTCTGGATTACCCATCGGACCTGGACGCACTGGGGCATCGCGTGGGTCGGCCTGCTGGGGGGGGCCTACCATGCACTGGGAACACACGTCTTGGCGGCGCCGGCATTCGGATTTGCCTGCGGGGGCGTCATGCACCTGCTGGCCGACTGGCCGAATCCACTTGGGGTGCCGTGGATCGCCGGCCGGCATTCCCTCAACTGGTGGAAGAGCGGGCGCTGCGACCTTGTCATCGTCGCGGCGTCCTGGCTGATTGCCCTCGCGATTTCGGATGAAATCTGGCTGCATGGGTTACACAGTCTTGCGCTCGTCCACCAGCTGCGCATCGGGCCGTCCTATTTTTGAGCGCCAGGACGGCTTATTGCCTGCCCCCTATGCAGATTCTTTCAAGCGTTTGAAAAAGATTCATATCGACGCGCGCAGGCGATTTTGAGCCACGTATAACAAGCGCACCACATATGAAAGCCACAGCATATTCCAATCCACATCCGCTCCCGCACCGGCGCTGGCACGTCGATTGCGGAAGGTCTTCCGGGATATCTCGTCCGGCGACACCGCAGGCTTATCCCACCCCTGGAGACACCTGGAGAAGAAAATGTCAAAAGACATTGGATGTAGACGCTTGCCAGCGCCAGTCGGACTGGCCCCACGCCTCATGGCGACTGCCGCTGTACTCGTCTTGAGCGCCTGCGGTGGCGGCGGTGGCGATGATAACCAAGCCAATAATCCTACGCACCCGGTGACCCCGGTGTCGTGCGAGAACATGCCCGGCCAGACCGTTGCATCGAGCAGCATCGGACTGCCCACCAAGGGCGCGACCGTCACTGCCGCGGTCAAGGTGCCGGCCTCCGGCGGCGGCCAGCTTGGCACCGGCGAGTACTGCAAGGTGACCGGCACGATCACCTCGGTCGATCCGACCGCGCCGGCCATCAAGTTCGAAGTCGACATGCCGGCGAGCTGGAACCAGAAGGTCGTCATGTTCGGTGGCGGCGGCTACGACGGCACCATCCCTAACACGGCCGGCAACGTGCCGGCAGGCCCGACTGACCAGCCCACGCCGCTTGCGCGCGGCTATGCCACGTTCGCCAGCGATTCCGGCCACCAGGCCGGCGCACTCGGCAGCCGCGACGGCTCGTTCGGCACCAATGACGAGGCGCTGCGCAACTTCGCCGGCGACGCGCTGAAGAAAACCCGCGACGTCGCGGTGGCGCTGATCAAGCTGCACTATCAGGCCGATGGCCCGAAGAAGGCCTATTTCGCCGGCGGTTCATCCGGCGGCCGCGAAGCGCTGGCAGTGGTGCAGCGCTGGCCTACGGACTGGGATGGCGCGATCGTGCTCTATCCGGCGTGGAATGCCGCAAGCCTGGACCTGCAGTTCGGCCGCATCACGCGCGCGTTCGCCGCGCCGGGTGCTTATCCGAACCAGGCCAAGCGCAAGGTCCTGTATGACGCAGCCATTGCCGCATGCGACAACCTGGACGGTGTCAAGGACGGCCTGATCAGCAATATCGCGGCCTGCAACGCCAGTTTCGACCCGTCGACGGCGATGCTGAACGGCCAGGCTGTGCGTTGCGCCAACGGCGCCGATACCGGCGACACTTGCCTGTCAGACGCGCAGATCAGTGCCTTGAAGGTCTATAACTCGGAAATCGTGTTTGGCTATGCGCTGGGGAGCGGAGAGACAAGATATCCTGGTTTCAACGTCTGGGGCGCTGACCTCGGGCTTGCCGGCACTGCATCGGTACAGCCTACGGTCATCTCGCTGGCCCTCAATACCGACGCCCCGGCCAACCCGATGCCGGCCACCGCGCCGTACATGAGCGTGTTCTGGGACCAGTGGGTGCGCTACTTCGTCACGCGCGACCCGACCTTCAACTCGCTCACGCTCGACCCGCAGAACCCGGGGTCCTGGCAGGACCGCATCAGCCAGCTCACCGCGATCCAGGACGTCAACAAGACCGACTTGTCCGCCTTCAAGAACCATGGCGGCAAGATCCTGATGGCGCACGGGATGTCCGACGCGCTGGTCAGCACGCGCTCGACTGAGGACTATTTCACGCGGGTGCAAAGCACCATGGGCGGCGCGGACAATGTCAGCGCGTTCATGCGCTACTACGAGATCCCCGGCTATGGCCATGCCGTGAGCTCAGTATTCAACGCCTCGTGGGATTCGCTGACTGCGCTGGAGAACTGGGTCGAGAAGAATACGGCACCGTCTTCGCAGGTCGTGACCGACACCGTCGGTGTCCCGGGCCGGACCCGGCCGCTGTGCGAGTATCCGAACTGGCCGAAGTACAGCGGATCCGGCGATGTCAACATGGCCGCGAGCTATACCTGCGCCACCAAGTGATGTGACACGTGAAGGCCAGGGCCGGCCACCGAGGCCGGCCCTGGCCGCCGCCACTTCCGATCCCTGACGCGTCGATGCCGCGTTGCGGGCAAAAGGGCTCCCGGCTTCGCGGCAGCGATCACCGGGTCGAGGGCAGGGGAGGGCCAAGTTTACTTAAGAACTACGCCCGCCCTGCCGTTAGCCAGTCGTGCTCCCAACCTGCAACCGCGAGTGGCCAACATGAACAGCCCGGAATCGTCTCACATCCTTCTTCAGGCAGCATTCCTGCGGCATGAGGAAACCCTGGCACGGAACCAGCACGTTTTCGGAGATGGCGACGGCGCCGTCTACCGGACGCTGCTGGAATCGACCAAGGCCATCCCGTGGAGAATCGACTGGGCCACCATGACGTTCACCTATATCGGCCCGCAGATCGAAGCCTTGCTCGGGTGGGCACCGTCGAGCTGGCAGACCGTGAACGACTGGGCCGAGCGCATGCACCCCGACGACCGCGCCGCCGTGGTCGAATTCTGCGTGGCGCAGTCGCAGAGCGGCACCGACCACGAGGCCGACTACCGCGCGCTGACGCGCGACGGTGGCTACGTCTGGCTGCGCGACGTGGTGCACGTGGTGCGCAACGAGCGCGGCGAGGTCGATGCCCTGGTCGGCTTCATGTTCGACATCAGCGAACGCAAGCGCACCGAGCAGGAACTGGCGCGCCTGCAGAAAGAGCTCGAAGACCTCTCATTTCGCGACAGCCTGACCGGCATTGCCAATCGACGCATGTTCGACCGCACGCTGGAGCGCGAATGGGCCGCAGGCCAGGCGTCGGGCAAGCCGCTGTCACTGATCCTGGCCGATATTGACTTTTTCAAGTCGTACAACGATTACTACGGCCATCTGCAGGGCGATGCCTGCCTGAAGCGCGTCGCCGGCCTGCTGCAGCAGGCTGCCGGACCGGACGCCTTCGTGGCGCGCTTCGGCGGCGAGGAATTCGTGCTGGTCCTGCCTGATACCGGCGCCGACGCCGCGGTGCTTACCGCGGAGCGTTGCCGCGAGCTGATTGCCGGGCAGACGATCGCGCACGTCCGCTCGCCGTACAACCAGTGCGTGACGGCAAGCTTTGGCGTGGGCACCGTGGTGCCGACTGACCGCGAAGACACGGCGACATTCGTCAATCTGACCGACGCGCAGCTCTACCATGCCAAGGACAATGGCCGGAATCGCATCGCTGCGGTGGACCGCGCGGGCAGGGGAGGCGAGACGTTCAAGGTGTATTCCCGCTGACGGATTCTCCGTCCGGGGCTGCCACCGTCACTGGCGGGTCACGGCTTGCGCTCAGTGCAGGTGTCCGCCAAACAGTCCCAGCAGTCCGATGACGATCAGGTAGATGGCGACGATGTAGTTGAGCAGTCGCGGCATGATCAGGATCAGGATGCCGGCGATCAGCGAAATGAGAGGCCCGGCGCTGGTGATGACAGTGATGTCTTTCATGATGCTCTCGCTATGAGCTGCCATGACATCAGTCTCGCGTCGTATGGCCGGGGTGGGATATCCGAGGATGTCCTACACGCGACCAACCCGCGCCGGGCGGACGCGGGCCGCGTCCGTGCCGGTCAGAACGAATGCTTCATTCCGGCACCCACCAGCAGCGTCTTTGCGCCGGGTGCGGTACCTCCGGCAACGATGGTGGTCTTCAGGCCCTCGAGCGAATCGGCGGTACCCACCGAGCCCGCGTCGACATACGCCAGTTGCGTGTACAGCGTGGTGCGCTTGGAGAACGAATAGTCGTTGCTCAGTACCACTGACCGGGTCGAGCTGTTGTGTGCATCGCTCTTGTAGTGGCTGTAGTAGCCGGCGAGGGTGGTCGTGTTGTTGCCGTTCCAGCTGTAGTCGATCCCGGCGCCGGCCGACTGGACCGTGGAGATGCGCGCCCCGCTCGTGGCATTGCTGGCGATATCCATGTAGTTCAGCCTGCCGTGGAAGGCGCCGCCGAATGGCACCGCGATGCCGGCGCTCCAGAGCCGGCTGACGGTCGATCCGCTGGTGCTGTCCTTCATCGCCTGATAGCCGAGGGCGACGGTTGCCGGGCCACTGTAAGTCGCACCGAGCGAGACTTCATTGCCCTTGTTCATGCTGCCGGGCATCTCGCCGAACGAGTAGGCACCGGCCACCCAGACCGGACCGAAGCTGTTCGAGTACTGCACGGCGTTGCCGATGAACACGCCGATGTCGTTGCCGCTGTTGGCACCCGCATTCAACGCGTTGCCGGGAGCCGAGAGCTGGTTGTAGGCCCAGGCGTACAGGTTGGAGAACTGCTCCTTGAAGCCGCGCGCTTCCGTGCCGATGACACCGATCAGCGCCGGGCTGTACTGGCGTCCCAGCGTGATGGTCCCCCAGTTGCTGATGAGGCCGACGTTTGCCTCGCGGCGGAAAAGCTCCGCCCCAAAGCCAGGTCCGCTCGTCAGCTCGCCGGTATCGCTGCTGAAATGCCCCTGGAGGTTGAAGGCAGCCTTCAGCCCGCTGCCAAGGTCCTCCACGCCCTTCATGCCCCAGATGCTGGGGCTGATGCCGCCCGACCTCAACTCCGTGAGGCTGCCTGTGTTGTTCGCGCTCTTGTTGCGGTACTGAACTCCGGAGTCGACGGTGCCATAAAGCGTCACCGTCGATTGCGCCATGGCCGTGCTCGCGGCACAGGCCATGGCAATTGCGCCGAGGGTTCCCAGCATGTCATTGCGCTGCATGAAGTCTCCTTTTTTTATTGGGACCGGTGAGGTCTCCATTGCCAAGTCAGTGCCAGAAGTTCGATTCGAATGGGGCCTGGCACCGGCCGCGCCTCTGCAAGGTGCGTACCAGGGACGACCCGACGACGGGGCGCTCGTTCCCATGGCATGGGGCCAGCGTCCGGTGTGACATGGCAGAGCAACCGCACAACAACTGTTCCGTCCTGAGACAGCTTGCGGCGAGGGCCGGGCAGGCTTCCTCCCGTTCTGCGCCTGCTTCACGGATGGCCTGCATCTTGCTGTGCGCAAGCGCCATTGATGCGGCCCACAACACAAGGAGAGCGAGACTGTGAATCCACTGATCCGTTGCATCGGCCTGGCGGCGTGCAGCCTGGTACCGGCATTGCCGGCGCATGCCGCCGTGGGCGGGGTCGCTTATGTCACCAATCAAGGAGGCGGCGTCACCGTGCTGGACACGCGCACCTTCAGGCCAATCGCCGACATCGCGGTAGGACGCGACCCGCGCGGCCTGGCGGTGTCGCAGGATGGCCGCTGGCTGCTCACTGCCAACCAGGGGAGTTCGGACGTGTCGGTGGTCGACACCGGCACGCGCGAGGAAGTCAGGCGCATTGCGATCGGCAAGAACGTCGAATTCATGCGGATCTCGCCCGACGGTCGCCGTGCGTTCGTGACCTATGAGCCCTCCTCGCGCGGCGGACCGCAGGGCAGGGAACGCAAAGACGGGAAGGAGGGCGACGAGACCCCGGCCGAAGTGGCCGTGGTCGACCTCGGCCAATGGCGCGTGGTCGGCCGTATCCAGGCGGCGCGTGAAACCGAGGGCATCGAGTTCTCGGCGGACGGGAAATTGCTGGTGGTAGCCAACGAAGGCGACGATACGCTGGTCGCTTACGACCTCGCGACGCTGCAAAAAACCAGGTCGATCGATGTATCGCCATATGGCAGCCGGCCGCGAGGGGTCAAAGTGGCGCCAGATGGAAAGACCTATGTGGTCACGATGGAAAACTCGGACAACCTGTTGCTGCTGGACGCCGGCCTCAAGCCGATCAGGACCGTGCCGACCGAACGCGGTCCCTATGGTGTCGCGTTTGACCGCGATGGCCGGTATCTCTGGGTTGCTGCCAGCCGCGCGGATCGCCTGCAGGTCTTTGACGCAAAGAGCCTGGCCCCCGTGGTGTCGGTCCCGGTCGGCAAGCGCTGCTGGCATTTCAGCTTCACCCCGGATGCGCAAAAGGTGCTGCTGGCCTGCGGGCGCTCGAACAGCCTGCAGGTGATCGACGCGCAGCGCTATGAGGTCGTCGATACGTTGCAGGGCTACAAAATGCCGTGGGGCGTGGTCACTTACCCGGTCATGGTGGGGAGCCTCGATGCGCCACGCTAGCGCAGTGGCACAAACGCGCGGGAAGGGATCTCCCACTGCGTTGCGTGCGTATGCGGGGATTCAGATCGCGCTGCATTGGGTGAGCGCCTTGTTGCTATTTGCCTTGTTCCCGCTGGGCTATTACATGACCACTCTGCCGCGGGGGGCGCCCGGAAAAGCCGAATGGGTCAATCTGCATAAGTCATTGGGGCTCACAGTCGCGCTCGTGATCGCGTGGCGGGTTGCCGAGCGGATCCGACGGCCCGAGCCGCCCCCCATGCCAGGGCTGCGCTGCTGGGAAGCGGAGGTGTCGCGCATCACGCACCGCGCGCGCTACCTGTGCATGGCCGTCATGCCGCTATCGGGCTATCTGGGATCCTCGTTCAACCAGTACGGCACGCGATTCTGGGGCTTGCCGCTGCCGCGCTGGGGCTGGCTCGATGCGAGCTTGCGGCAACTGTTCTACTCGGTGCATACCACGATGTCGTATCTTCTGCTTGGGCTGCTTGTCCTGCACGTTGCCGGCGTGATCAGGCACGAGTGCCTCGACGCCCAAGCCTGCCTGCGGCGCATGCTGCCGGGCAGGCGCGATCGTTCCAGATAGGCGGCGGGGAGCGGGACATCACCTGCTGCCCTTGTGGGGTGTCAGTGCCAGCACTGCGCCCCGGTGGGCAGCGATATGGTCCGTCTTGTCGCTCTTGATTTCGTACTGCGGTTCGTCTTCTGAAGCACGATGGACATGTCCCTTATAGTCGAAATCCCGCGTATGGACGGCGATGATGGTCCCCGACACCCGGCCCGCCTCGGAATCCCAGCTGACATGGTCGCCGACCTTGAACCGCTTCGTCATGTTGTGAGCCCTTCGTTTATGCGGGGCGCTGTTACCGCCTGCAATCGACTGCATCGGACATCCCCTTGCTGATGCTTTCAGTCTAGTTCAGCAACCGTTCGGTCAGACTGACTCATTCTTGCTCACGCTTGAACAAAGCTGACTTGCTGCTAAGCCTGCCCCCGCTACATGCGGTACACCATACCCAGCCAGATGCTGCGCGGCGCCCCTGGCGCCACGAACAGCGCCGTCGCACTGTCTCCCGGCGCGACATGCGGCTGCACCAGCGTGCCGCCGGGAAACAGGTTGTTGGCGATCTGGCCGTAGGTCTCGTAGCGCCGATCGAACAAGTTGGCCACGCGGGCATAGAACTCGACGTGCTTGTTGACCTCGTATGTCGCGCGCAGGTTAACCGTGGCGTAGCCGGGTACGTGCCAGTTGGCCGCCTTGGGCGGCTGGCCCGGCTGCGGGTCGCTGCGCAGCCCGTCTTCGTTGCCGCTGGAAGCGCTGTCGGATACGGCGACGAGATCGGCGCCCAGCGTCAGTCCCGCCAGCGCTTGCCAGTCTGCACCGAACTTGAATGTGTGGCGTGGCAGTCCAGCTATGCGCACGCCGGGATGGACGTCGATGGTGCGCTCGCCGACCGCCAACTGCCCGGTCGACTGATAGGTCGCCTGCAGGTAGCTGTAGGCAAAGCGCAGCGTGACATCGCCCACGCGCTGGCGGGCCGTCAGGTCGAGGCCCTGGTTGCGGGTGCGGTCGAAGTTGGCGAAGTACCCCATCTGGGTGTTGGGCGCGCGCAGGAACAGGATGTCGTCGTGGTTGTCGATGCGGTAGAGCGTCGCGGTGACGTCCGTGTCCTTGCCGGGGCGCCAGCGCACACCGGCTTCATACGCGTGCGAGACCACCTGCTTTAGGTAGGGGTCCGCCTGCAGCCCGGCGGGCAGGCGGCACGGTTGCGCCGGATCGGCGCAGCCCAGTTCGAGTACCGTGGGCACGCGGTTGTTCTGCGCGTAGCCGCCAAACACCGAGACGCCGCCACCGAGCTTCTGCACCAGGCCCAGCGCCGGATTGAGGCGGCGGTAAGTAAAACTCTCGCGCGCCTGCTCGCTGCCATCGCTGTTTTGCAGGGTATTGCTCACCGTGGCGAGATTCCATCGTGCCGACGCCGTCAGGAACGTGCCTGGCGTCAGGGTCCAGGTGTCCGACAGGTACATGCCGAACGTGCGCGCGTTGCCGCCGACGCCCGAGACCAGGTTGTTGGGCGCATCGGGGTCGGCCACCGCGCCGCGGTCGTTGGTGAAGGCGCCAAGCTGGGCGTACTGCGAATAGGTCAGCCGGCTTCGGTCCAGGCTGATGCCGGCGTTGAGCACATGGCGCTCCGTCTCCCTGGCCAGGCTGAGCGCCACGCCCACGGTCTGCTGCCGCATATGGCTGGTGTTGACCACGGCGGGATGCAGTGCCGCCCCTTCGGCTCGGGTCACGCCGCAACTGTCGCCCCGCGCGCTGCCGTCGGCGTTGAAGCCGTCCTCGCAGGCTTCGGCATAGGTCTCGTAGTCGGGGTTGACGTCGCCGCTGGTGGTGTCGCGCCGGCTGTTGCGCACATAGGCCAGCGCGGCGGCGCTGGTCTTGTCGTCGAACCAGTGGCGGGCGTTGACGGCGACCTGCGTAACCTGGTTGCGGGTCTGGTCCGGATAGGTGTACACCGCGCGGCGATTCAGCTGGTAGATGTCCGGCTCGGTGGCATGGCCGCTCGCATGGTAGGCCGGTACCAGCCCGTTGCCGGTCAGCGTGCTGCGGCCGTGCAGCAGCGACACATCCAGGCTGTCGGTATCGCCCGCGTAGCCCGCCTTGGCAAAGATGTTCCCAAGCTGCCCCGACGAGTCGTCGCGCCAGCCGTGCTCCTGGAACAGCGTGCCGGCGGCAAAGGCATGCCAGCCGCCTGCGCTGCGCAAGCCCCCCGACAGGTCGGCGCGCTTGCGGTTGCCGCTGCCATAGGACAGGTCGGCAGTGAAGCCGGGCGAATCCAGGCCGGAGCGGGTCGTCATGGCCAGCGCGCCACCCAGGCTGTTCAGGCCATAGGCCGGGTTGGCGCTGGAGACCAGCGACACGCTTTGCAGCGCGGCCTCGGGGATCATGTCCCAGCTGATTACATCGCCGAAGGGCTCGTTGACGCGGATGCCATCGAGATAGACCGACAGGCCTTGCGGCACGCCCGCGATCGATGAAGCGCGGTAGCCGCGGTAGGTGATGTCGCTCTGGAACGGGCTGCCCTGGATATCGTTGACGTTGACCCCAGCCAGGTTGCGGCCCAGGTAGTCGGCCAGGTTGCCGGCGCGCGTGCCGTTCAGGTCATCGCCGCGCACGGTCTGCACCGTGTAGGGCACCAGTTTGCTGTCCACGCCGATGCCGGGCAGCGGCGCGGCCGCCACCACCATCACCTCCGGCAACACGGCACTGTCCTGTTTTGGAGCAGCAGTGTCCCATTGCGCAACAGCGGGGCGCTGCGCCAGCGCGGCCACGGCCAGGGCGATCGCCGTGGCCGTGCGGCAGCAGCGCTTGCCGCGCCGCGCCTGGGCGCGTTCAATGGCCTGCGGGATGGCCTGCAATGGCGGTGCAGGGAACGGGTTGGCTGGCATCTTGCATCTCCTCCGGAATCGGGACGCGCTGCCTGCGTTGGGCAGCGACTGGACCTGAACAAACTGAGGGGATGGGGAGCAGGTTCCGTACCGCGCGCAACGGGAAAAACTCCCGACCCCGCGCGGACTCCACCTTCCTCCGGAGGAGCACTGCCATGACGATGTTGCGTTTCCTGGCCAGCCGTGCGCTCTGGCTGTCCTGCGCCTGCCTCGGTTGCGCCTTGCTGGTGACGCTGTGGCTGGCGCAGCAGGCCATTGGCGAAGAGCGCAGCGGTGCCGCCGCCACGGCGCAAGTGATCGCGCGGCTGTCGGCGCTGCAGTCCGCCGGGCCGGCGGAGCGTGCGGCCCATCTCGCCGCGCTGCGCGCCATCAATCAATCGGCGCGCATGCGCCACCTGCGCCTGCACGTCGAGGACGCCGCCGGCCACGCGCTGGTGGAAACGGCGCCGAAAGCGGAGCTGGCCCACGCGGAAAGCCAATGGGACATCCGCGCGCGCGATGGCACGGTCTACCATGCCGCGCTGCGCTGGAACCCGGACAGTGAAGTGCGCGAGGCACGCCGCGACGTCATCGGCAACCTGGCGCTGCTGAGCGCGTACAGCGTGCTGTTGCTGGGCTGCCTGTCATGGCTGCTGCGCCGGGCGCTTGCGCCCTTGCAGCAGATTCTCGACGCCATTGGCCACTACGAGCGCAAGGACTACAGCCTGCGCCTGCCCGCCATGCGCATCCGCGAACTGGATCAGGTGCGCCGCGCGCTGAACCACCTGGCCGGCGCGCTGGCGCATCACCAGGCCGAGCGGCGCGCCCTGAGCCGCAAGCTGCTGGACGCGCAGGAATGCGAGCGTGCGCGGCTGGCGCGTGAATTGCACGACGAGTTCGGCCAGGTGCTGACCGCCATGCGCGCCGATGCCACCTACCTGGTGCGCAAGAGCGCGCACGCCCCAATGCTGCAGATCGTGGCCAACGACCTGGCCGGCCATTGCGCCCGGATCCAGGACGAAGTGCGACACCTGCTGCATCGGCTGCGCCCGCATGGCGCGCAGCCCGACGGACACGTCGCCTGCGTGGCCCGGCTGCTGCAGGACCTGGTGCGCGGCTGGCGTGGACAGCCGGGCCAGTCGGTGAGGCTCGATTGCGCCGTCGATCTTGGCGGCGCCGTGCTGGGGCCGGACCTGACCTTGACGCTCTACCGGATGACGCAGGAGGCGCTGACCAATGTCATGCGCCACGCCGGCGCCAGCCGGGCGTCGATCTGCATCGCAAGGAATGGTGACCAGGTCTGCTGGTGTGTGGAGGACGACGGCGCGGGCATCGGCAACATCGACGCAGCCCTGCAGCGCAGCCATGGCCTGCGGGGCATGCAGGAACGCGCCTGGGCGCATTGCGCCACGCTGCTGGTCGGGGATGCCGAACGCACCGGGGATAGGCGCGGTTGCCGGGTGAGCGCGAGCTTTCCGCTGCCCGCGCCCGAGCCATCACCGATGCAGGCACGGAGCCAGCCAGCATGAACACGATCGATGTGGTGATTGCCGACGACCACGCCGTGGTGCGCACCGGCTACCGGCGCCTGCTCGAACTGGACGAAGGCATGCGCGTGGTGGCGGAGTTCGGCGATGGCGATGCCGCCTACGACTGGCTGGTCCGTACACGGGCTGACGTGCTGATCCTGGACCTGTCGATGCCGGGCCGCGGCGGCCTGGAGATACTGCAGCGGCTGGGCGTGCGTGTGCCGGCGCTGCGCACGCTGGTGTTCAGCATGCACGACAGCGCTGCCGTCGTGATGCAGGCGATGCGCGCCGGCGCGGCGGGCTACCTGACCAAGAGCAGCGCCCCCGACGCACTGGTGGACGCGGTACGCAAGATCGCGGCGGGGCAGCAAGTGCTGTCCGATGACATTGCCGGTTTGGCCGACATGGGTGCGCAGCCGCCGCATTTCGCACTGTCGCCGCGAGAGTTCGACCTGTTTCGCCAGTTCGCGCGCGGCACCGCAATCGAGGACGTCGCCGCGCATTTCTGCCTCAGCACCAAGACCGTGGCCAACTACCAGACGCTGATCCGCAAGAAGATGGGGCTGGCCAACCGCGTCGAGATGCATCGCTATGCGGTGGCGCACGGCTTCGGCTGATCGCGGCCAATGCCGGTTGTTCAGTTCCGGAGCAGGTGCAACGCCATGTTGCGTGCTGACACAGCCCCCACGCCACCATGCGGCGGGAAGCGGCGGGTTGGCGCCGAAAACCGATTGGCATGGGAATTGCCAAGTGGGCCACTGGTTGCGGCGCAGTGGCGCACCGGTGGAAACGGAAAATAACGAGGAGAAGACAATGAGGACGTTACGAGTAGTGATGGCAGTGGCGGCGGCCGTGGCCACGCTGGCCGCGCAGGCGGCGGTGACCGATGCCATGATCGAGAACGATGCGAAGAGCCCCGGCGACGTGTTGTCATGGGGCATGGGACCGCAAGGCCAGCGCTATTCCGGGCTGACCCGCATCAACACCAGGAATGTCGGCGACCTGGTGCCGGCGTGGTCGTTCTCGTTCGGTGGCGAGAAGCAACGCGGGCAGGAAGCGCAGCCGCTGATCCACGACGGCAAGATGTTTGTCACGGCGTCGTACTCGCGCATCTACGCGCTGGATCTGAAGACCGGCAGCAAGCTGTGGAAGTACGAGCATCGGCTGCCGGAGGGCATCATGCCGTGCTGCGACGTGGTCAACCGCGGCGCGGCGCTCTACGACAATCTGGTCATCTTCGGCACGCTCGATGCGCAACTGGTCGCTCTCGACCAGAAGACCGGCAAGGTGGTGTGGAAGGAGAAGCTGGCGGACTATGCCGAGGGTTATTCGTACACGGCAGCGCCCCTGGTCGTCAAAGGCATGGTGCTCACGGGCATTTCGGGGGGCGAGTTCGGCGTGGTCGGCCGGGTCGAGGCGCGCGATGCCAAGACGGGGCAACTGGTATGGTCGCGCCCGGTGGTCGAAGGCCACATGGGCTACAAGTACGACAAGGACGGCAACAAGACCGAGAACGGCGTGACCGGCACCCAGAACGCCAGCTGGCCCGGCGAGACCTGGAAGACCGGCGGCGCCGCCACCTGGCTCGGCGGCACCTATGATCCGTCCACGGGGCTGGTCTATTTCGGCACCGGCAACCCCGGCCCGTGGAACAGCCATATCCGCAAGGGCGACAACCTTTACTCGGCGTCGACCGTCGCCATCGATCCGGCCACAGGGAAGATCGTCTGGCACTACCAGAACACCCCGAACGACGGCTGGGACTTTGACGGCGTCAACGAGTTCGTGACCTTCGACCTGGACGGGAAGCGCATGGGCGGCAAGGCCGACCGCAACGGCTTCTTCTATGTCAACGACGCGACCAGCGGCAAGCTGGTCAATGCGTTCCCGTTCGTGAAGAAGATCACCTGGGCCACCGGCATCGACCTGAAGACCGGCCGGCCCAACTACATCGACGAAGGCCGCCCCGGCGACCCGGCCGGCGGCACCGACCCGAAGAAGGGCAAGTCCGTGCTCGCCGCGCCCGGCTTCCTGGGCGGCAAGAACCAGCAGCCGATGGCATACAGCCCGCAGACGGGCCTGTTCTACGTGCCGGCCAACGAGTGGGCCATGGATATCTGGAACGAGCCCGTCAGCTACAAGAAGGGCGCCGCCTACCTCGGCGCCGGCTTCACCATCCATCCGCTGAACGAGGACTACATCGGCGCGCTGCGCGCGATCAACCCCAAGACCGGCAAGATAGTCTGGGAGGTCAAGAACAACGCGCCGCTGTGGGGCGGGGTCATGACCACTGCCGGTGGACTGGTGTTCTGGGGGACGCCGGAAGGCTTCCTGAAGGCCGCCGACGCCAGGACCGGCAAGGAGCTATGGAAGTTCCAGACCGGCAGTGGCGTGGTGGCGCCGCCGGTCACCTGGGAAGACAACGGCGAGCAATATGTGGCCGTGGTATCGGGCTGGGGCGGCGCCGTACCGCTGTGGGGCGGGGAAGTCGCCAAGCGCGTGAACTTCCTGGAGCAGGGCGGTTCGGTGTGGGTGTTCAAGCTGCATAAGGGCTGAATCCGGGCCGCTTGATGGCCAGACAAGGGCGTCGCCGCGGCGACGCCCTCTTATTTGCAACGTGATAGAGCGGGGAAGCGGTATGAAGAAGGAATGGATGGTATGCGTAGCGGCTTCGCTACTGCTGCCTGGGGTGGTTCTGGCGGGCACGGCGGCCGCTATGCAGCCCGTGGCGGACAAGAACGGATGCTTCGCCTGCCATGGCATGCAAACGAAGCTTGTGGGTCCCGGCTTTGCGGAGGTGGCGGCCAAGTACAAGGGGGACAGCGAGGCGGCCGAGCGGCTCGGCAAGAAGATCCGCGAAGGTGGCAAGGGTGTGTGGGGGCCGGTTCCCATGCCGGCGCACGGCAACCTGAGCGAGGCGGATGCCCGGAAACTGGCGGAGTGGGTGCTGAGCGTCTGGTAGGTAAGGGGCAGTGGGTGCGTGGCACTACGTCCGTAGTGCCACGCGCGCTGCGGGACATCCCATCATTCGTTGCCGCTGCCCAGTCGCAGCGAGTTGCCATCGCTGCGAAACACCATCGCTTGCACGTCGGTGTTCGGCTGCAGTGTGGCCAGCCGGCCCTGCAGCACGATTTCCTGGACCTTGCCATGCTCGCCGGACCGCTCGCACACCGGATCCGTCGCGGCGGGGTCGCCGGTCAGCAGGAGCGCCTGGCAGCGGCAGCCGCCATGGTCTTTCTCGCGATGGTCGCATGAGCGGCAGGGCTCCTGCATCCATCCGGTGCCGCGAAAGCGGCGGAACGCCTCGCTGTCGCGCCAGATCTCCCGCAGTCCATGCGCGGTGACATTCGGCAATGCCAGGCCGGGCAGCATCCGTGCCGCATGGCACGGCAGCGCGGTCCCATCGGGCGCCACGCCAAGGAAGGTCGTGCCCCAGCCATTCATGCACTTCTTGGGCTTGCCTTCGAAGTAGTCGGGCACCACGAACAGGATCTGGCACTGCCTGCCGACGCGCGCCCGATATTGCCTGACGACCGCCTCGGCTTCCAGCAACTGTTCCTGCGACGGCATCAATGCAAGGCGGTTGTGCCAGGCCCATCCGTAATACTGCGTGTTGGCCAGTTCAAGGTATTCGGCGCCCATCTGCAGTGCCATTTCGATGATGGTGCCGACATGCGGCAGGTTGTGCCGATGCAGCACGCAGTTCATCACCATCGGGTAGCCATGCGCCTTGATCAGCCTTGCCACGCGCTGCTTCAGGTCAAAGGTGCGGGTGCTGGACAGGAAGTCGTTGAGCTCGCGGGTGGAGTCCTGGAAGGACAGCTGGATATGGTCCAGGCCCGCTTCCCGCAACGCGGCGAGCCGGTCGTCGGTCAGGCCCACGCCGGACGTGATGAGGTTGGTATAGAAGCCCAGCCCGTGCGCGTGCCGCACCAGTTGTTCCAGGTCCTTGCGCAGCAGCGGCTCGCCGCCGGACAGGCCGAGCTGCACCGCGCCGAGCGCGCGGGCCTGGGTGAAGACCTCGCACCATTGCGCGGTATCGAGTTCCGCCGTGTGCCTGGCATAGTCGACCGGGTTGGAGCAGAACGCGCAGTGCAGCGGGCAGCGGTAGGTCAGTTCGGCCAGCAGCCACAGCGGCGGCCCGGGCTGCGTGGCGGCCGACGGCTCAGACCAGCCAGCCGCGTTCGGTTGCATGTTTGACAAAGGCATGTACCTCCGGGGCGATGCCCTGCACGCCGAAAGCGGCCTGCAGGTCGTCGATCAGCATGTCCAGCGTATGGCCGCCGTCGCAGCGCTGCAGGATGGCGGCGGCGCTGTCGTTGAGGGTGACCATGCCTTCCGGATACAGCAGTACCCAGCTTTGCTGGGCCTCTTCCCACTGCAGGCGGAAGGTCCGGTGCAGGACGGGGCGGGCGAGTTCTGGCGGATTGGCGGTCATGGATTGGCGAGCTGGATCGCGTCGAGCATCGACCAGAGGATGTCGAGCTTGAACTGCAGGATATCGAGCGCGCGTTGCTGTTGTTCCGGGGTGCGGAAGTAGCCCAGCGTCACGCGCAGGCCGTGATCGACATCGCGCTGTGCGAGCGGGATGCGCGAGCGGAAGTAGTCCAGCCCGGCGGCCTCGATCCACGGGTAGTGCGTGGGCCAGCCGGCCAGACGCTCCTTGTGGATTCCGGGCGCGAACATCTCGGTGAGCGACGAGCACACGGCTTCCTGCCACGGCGCGCGCCGCGCGAAGTTGACATAGGCATCGACGGCGAAGCGCACGCCCGGCAGCACGTGCCGTTGGTCGAGCAAGGCCTCGCGCTCCAGTCCCGCGGCCTGGCCCAGCCGCAGCCAGGCCTCGATGCCGCCGGGCCGGGTGTCGGTGCCGTCGTGGTCGAGGATGCGTACCACCCATTCGCGGCGCGTGTCGCGCTCGGGGCAGTTGGCCAGGATGGCGGCATCCTTGAGCGGGATGTTGGCCTGGTAGTAGAAGCGGTTCGCGACCCAGGCGCGGATCTGTTCAGGCGAGCACTGGCCGGCCGCCATGCGCTGGTTGAACGGATGGTGAATGTGGTACCCGCTTTCCCTGGCGCGCAGCCGCGCTTCGAATTCCGCGGGGTTCCATGCAGTGGCAGATGTCATAGCGCGATTTCCATGCCGTCGCAGGCCAGTTCGATGCCGTGCCGCGCCAGCACGGCGCGCTCCGGCGAGTCGTCCACCAGCACGGGATTGGTATTGTTGATGTGGATGAGGATCTTGCGGCTCGCGGGCAGCCGGTCGAGGATCTCGATCATGCCGCCGGGGCCCGACAGGGGCAGGTGGCCCATGTCGGCGGCGGCCTTGGCGGAGAAGCCGAGCGCCTGCATCTCGTCCTCGCGCCAGAAGGTGCCGTCCACCAGCACGATGTCCGCGCTGTGCAGTTCGGCGAAGACGTGGTCGTCGACGCTGCCCAGGCCTGGCGCGTAGAACGCCCGGCGGCCGCTGCGCCGGTCTTCGATGCGCAGGCCGATGTTGTCGCCGGTGCGCGGCGCGTGGCGGCCGGGCGAGTAGGGCGGTGCCTTGCTTTGGAGCGGCACGGCGGTCAGCACGACGTCCTCCAGCTGTGCTACCGAAAACGGCGTGCCGTCGCAGGGCAGCGTATGCGTCTGCAAGCCGCAGTAGTGCGACAGCATGCGGGTCAGCGGGAACGCGCTGCCCAGGTCGTCCAGCACCGCGGCGGTGGCATAGAGCGGCAAGGGCTGGCGGTTTTCGCGCAGCATCAGCAGGCCGGTGACGTGATCGATCTGCGCATCCATCAGCAGTACCGCGGCGATCGCGGTATCGCGCGGGGCGCGTGCCGGTTGCAGCGCGGGCGTCTGGCGCAGCTGCTGCAGGATGTCGGGAGAAGCGTTGACCAGGATCGAATCCGGTCCGTTGCCGAACAGCGCGATCGATGATTGCGTGCGCGGCGTGGCCCGCACGGTGCCCCGGCGGACGCCGTCGCAGTTGTGGCAATTGCAGTTCCACTGCGGAAAGCCGCCGCCGGCGGCCGACCCGAGTACCCGGATGGTTGTCATGGCGCGAGCGAGTTGGGGTGGATCATGGTCGCAAGGGGCAGGCGCGCGGGCCGCGAAGCCGGAGCCGATGCCGGCCCGGCTTCACGGTGCGTGCGTCGCGCCTGCGTACCGTGCGCCTGCGCTCGCGGCGGTCATGCCGGGACGCTGACATGTCGCCGCGCGCAGCGGGCTTCAGCGGTTGGCGATATACATCGTGATTTCGAAGCCCAGCCGCAGCTCGGTATAGGCAGGCGTGGTCCAGTTCATGTCTCTCTCCTTGGTTGGCATGTTTAGTGATAGTTCGACTTGGCGCGGCAGGCTGGCTGCCGCCTCCCTTCAAGGCAACATCCATGCCCGACTTGCCGCTCGCATCCGATTGCTTCTACCTGCGCACGCCCGATGCGCAGCGCCTGCATGTGCGGCTGGCCGGGCCACCGCATGGCGAGCCATGGCTGGTCCTGCACGGCGGTCCCGGCAGCGGTTGCTCGGCGGCGATGGCAGCGTGGTTCGATCCGCAACGGCACCGTGTCGTGATGCCGGACCAGCGCGGTGCGGGCAAGTCGCGGCCGACCGGTTCCCTGCGTCGCAATTGCGTGAGCGCGCTGCTTGCCGACATCGAGCAGCTGCGCCAGGCGCTGGGCATCAGGCGTTGGGGCGTGGCCGGTGGCTCCTGGGGCGCAGCGCTGGGGCTGGCCTATGCGGCGAATTACCCGGACGCGGTGGCGGCGCTGGTATTGCGGGGAACGTTCCTGACCGGGCGCGACGATGTCGCCAGCCTGTTCGCGCCGCGCCGCGGAGGCCGTCGCATGCTGCAACGCGTCACGCCGTGCGGCGAGCGCCTGCCGGATGCCCGTGCGGACCTGCTCACTGTGTCACGACTGTTGCAAAGTGGAACACCTGTCCAGAAATGGGACACCGCCGCGGCGTGGCGCGACAGTGAACTGGCTTTGCTGGGGCTGCCCGCGCGGCAAGCCTTGCGCCGCCCGTCACTGCGCACGCGGGAAGCGATGGTCGCCAAGTACCGTATCCAGTCACACTACCTGCGCAATCGCGCCGGTCTGGGCAAGCCGGGCCTGCTTCGGGCGGCGCAGACAATTGCCGCGCATGGCCTGCCAGTGACATTGCTGCACGGCCGGGCGGACGCGGTCTGCCGTCCCGCCAATGCCCGGCGCCTGCAGGCCGCCATGCCTGGCGCGCAGCTGCAGTGGGTCGACGGCGGGCACCTCGCCACAGGCGCGCTGGGCAGGGCGCTGGCCGCGTCGATCGCCGCGGCGCGCTGGCAGCGAGGGTGACAGCACGCCGAGACCGGAAAGATCAGTCCGGAGCTTGCGGCAGGCCGCGCGCCTCGTCCATCTTCCGGTAGACCGTGTTGCGCGAGATGCCCAGCGCCTTGGCCGCGGCCGAGATATTGCCGTGGTGCGCCTTGACGGTAGCCACGATGACCTGTGCCTCGACGTCGGCCAGCCGGGTCGGGGGTGTGCCCGGCTGGCCGGCCGGGCGCGCCACGGAAACCGATAAGCCGCGCCCTACGTGCCCGTCCGACAACGCCTGCTCCTGCCGCTCGCGCAGGTCGTCCAGGAAGTCGTCGGGCAGGTGGTCCTCGGTGATTTCGGCTTCGCCTTCGGCCATCAGGCGTGCCGTGCGCAGCAGGTTGCCGAGCTGGCGCATATTGCCCGGCCAGTGATAGCGGCGGAACAGTTCCATCACGGAATCCCGAATGCGAGGCGGTTCCCCGCCGGCCTGGCCCTGGTCCTGGCGCAGCAGCTTGCCCGCCACCACGTCGAGGTCGCTGCGCTCGCGCAGGGCGGGCAGGCGCACCACGAGCCCGTTCAGGCGGTAGTACAGGTCTTCGCGGAACTGGCCGGCGGCGACCATCTCGCGCAGGTTGCGGTTGGTGGCGCACACCACCAGCACATCGACCTGGATCACCTTGCTGCTGCCCAGCGGCTGGACGGCGCGCTCCTGCAGCGCGCGCAGCAACCGCCCCTGCAAGTGCAGCGGCATGTCGCCGATCTCATCGAGGAACAGCGTGCCGCCGTTGGCCAGGAGCATCTTGCCGATGCCGCCCTTCTTGCGGGCGCCGGTAAAGGCGCCTTCCTCGTAGCCAAACAGTTCGGATTCGATCAGGTTCTCCGGAATCGACGCACAGTTCACCGCGATGAACGGCCCTGCGTGCCGCGGGCTGTCCGCGTGGATCGCGCGCGCCATCAGCTCCTTGCCGGTGCCGGTTTCACCCAGCACCATCACCGGTATGTCCTTGCCGATGACCTTGCGCAGCTTGCCGATCACGGTCCGGATCTGCGCGTCGCCGGTGTCCAGGTCAGCCAGTCCTTCCGGCCGGGGCGGGGCGGCATAGAGGCGGCGCGGCGCCGTGACGGCATCCATGGTGCCAGCGGCCACTGCGGCCGTGCCGGGCATCGAAGCGGGGCTCGATTTCCATTCCACGCGCGCGCTGACCTTGACGCCGCTCGGCAGTTGCAACTGCACGATGCCGGCCGGCGCGCCGCGCACCGCATCGAAGAGCAGGGACATCGGCATCCCGAACAGCGAAGAAAAGGTGTGCGCCTGAAGCGCCGCAATGGACAGGCCCAGCTGGAACTGTCCGCTGCGGTTCGAGGACAGGAAGCGCCCGCCGGGCGTGAACGAGACGATGCCTTCCACCAGCGTGCCCAGGAACTCCGCGCGCGAATGGAAGCGGATGCACACCATGTCGCGGAACGCGTTGCCGAACAGCTGGTTCTCGATCATCTGCGCCGACATCCGCACCAGCGCCATGGTGTGCTTGTGGAAGCCACGCTGGTCGCCGGTCACGTCGAGCGCGCCCACGGTCTTGCCGTAGGGGTCGAGGATGGTCATGCAGGAGCAGGTCAGGAACTGATTGGCTTCCAGGAAATGGTCGGCGCCGTGGACCAGCGTGGCGCGGTTTTCGGCCAGCGCGGTGCCGATGGCATTGGTGCCGCGGCTCTCCTCCGACCAGTCCGCGCCCGCGCGCAGCGCGACCTTGTCGGCCCGGGCCAGGAAATCGTCGTCGCCCAGCGAGTGCAGGATCAGGCCATCGGCATCGGTCAGGATCACCATGCTCTGCGTGTTCACGATCTGGTCGTAGAGCGTTTCCATCACCGGCAGCGCGTAGGTAAACAGGGACTGGCTGCGTTCGATCCGGGTTTTCAACTCGCTTTGCAGCACGGGGCAGAAGTCCGGCGACTCATAGGGGCGCAGGCCATAAGACGTGGAACGCTGGTGGGCCAGGGCAATCTGCTCGGCGCGCTCGGGCTGGCCGGCCAGATCGCCCGCATTGCCGGACGCGGCAGGGTAGCCGGGCTCCGCTGGGGTGGTCATGTCTGGATCTCCTGTGGAATAGTCGCCCGCGATTATTTTTGCGCGGGTCGCTGTCGTCGCCTTCATCGCCGTGGCTGGGGTGCGGTCGACAGTGTTGCGTCATGTAGCAAAACGCTTGCCAGTATGTGGCATTCCAGGACACCTCCGTGGCGATGGTGCGCTGCACGCGCCGGGAGCCGGTGTCCGAAAGCCTGCTGCGGGGCTGGTATGGCTCTTGCGGAAGCGGTGGCAAACAAAACCTCATCCACCACTGTAGGAGACATCCATGAAATCGCAGCGCCGCCTGCTTGCCTTGTTCTCGCTGTGCGCCTTGCTGGGCACCGCCCCCGCCATAACCGCATGGGCCCACGGCGATGTCACGCCGCAAGCGGTCGACACCAGGACCTTGCCACAGCTTGGCGGCGAATGGCGTCCGGATAACCCCTATCGCGCCGGCGCCGAACAGCAGGAGGCCCAGCGCATCGGCAGCTCGGCCTATAACCAGAACTGCGCGCGCTGCCACGGACTGGAGGCGGTGTCCGGCGGCATCGCTCCCGACCTGCGCAAGCTCGATGGCGATTGCATGTCGCTGGCCGATGCCAAGAAGAAGCAGGCCTGCATCGGCGAGATCTCGCAGTACTTCACCACCACCGTGCGCAAGGGCCGCACCCGGGATGGCCGTGTCTACATGCCGCCTTTTGACGGCGTGCTGAGCCAGGAAGCCGTGTGGGCGATCAAGACCTATCTGGAGTCGCGGCGCGAGTGAGGCGGCGCAGTCCGTCAGCGAACCCCTGTTTCAGAAGCGTCGTTTCCACATTGAGGAGAAACCCGATGTCACTGCCCATGTCACCGCGGCTTTGTCCGGATCCGGCCGCGCCGGCCGGTACCCGGCGCGGGTTTTGCGGCGCCTTGCTGGCGGCTGGCGCGCTGCTTTGTACCCGGCCGGCAATGGCAGACCTGGCCCGCATCCGCCAGAGCGGCACGCTGAAGGTAGCGGTCTACAAAGGCTTGCCGCCGTTCTCGGCGGCCGCGGGCAACCAGTATGACGGCATCGACGTGGCGCTGGCCAAAGCCCTGGCTGGCGAGTTGGGCATGCAACTATCGCTTTTGCCGTTCGATGCCGACGAAGACATGGCCGACGACCTGCGCTCGATGGTCTGGCGTGGCCATTATCTCGGCTATGGCCCGGCGGACGTGATGCTGCACGTGCCGGTCGACCGCGCCTTCATGCGTGCCAACGACAAGGCGCTGATCTTCGCGCCGTACTACCGCGAAACCATCGTGCTGGTGCGCGACCGCGAGCGCGTGCCGGACCTGCGCGGCCTGGAAGACCTGGGCGGGCAGGCCACCGGCGCCACCGCGGGGTCCGCCGGTGCCAATGCCTTGTTGTCCGGCGCGGGCGGCGCCCTGCGTGACCGGGTGAAGATCTACCCCGAGGCCGACGAAGTCCTGCGCGCGCTGTTTTCCGGCGACATCGCCGCTGCCATGGTGACCCGCGCGCAATACGAGAGCGCGCTGAAGGCCACAAATCAGTCCGCTTCGCGCTTTGCCGCGGCTGACATCGCTTCACCGCTGTTGCCGCCACGCGGATGGGCCATCGGCATGGCCATCAAGGCTGACGACAAGCCCCTGGCCGAAGCGCTGGAGAATGCACTGCAGGCGCTGCGGCGAAAGGGGGAACTGGCCCACATCTTCGCCAGCCAGGGAGTGACATTGCAGGAGCCATAAGGAGAGGGGGCGATTGCTGTCACGGCCGCGTTTGCGCGAGCCTAGGCCACTGGGACCGTCCTCGCGGTAGCGCAGCACCAGACGTTCCACCTGACGCCGGGACAGGCCGAGCTTCTCGGCGGCGCGCCAGACCATCAGGCCGTCCTGCACGGCGGCCTCGATGATCTTGCAGGGATCCAGTCCCGCATGCTCATGGTGATCGTGTCGGGTCGGCCCATGATCGCGCTCCTGGCTGGGCAACAAGGCCGCCAGCTTGGCATGATCCGGGACGGGGGTACGACATTTCTATTTGGCTCAAATGCGACATTACTATTTGGGGCCAACAACGTTTGTCGAGGCAAAGTTGAAATGTCCGGGCTCCAGCAAAGTTGAAATGTCCGGTTGTCCGGCGTCTTTTCAGCTTGTTTGTTCAGTCTTTTGGGGTTCCCGTAGGGCGGTGGTGCTGGCCTGACACGACGGAGTCCAGCTCAGGGTGGGGCTGTCATTCCAGCAGGGCGGATTTGAATTCCCAGGAGTAAGCGGAAATCAGTTCTCAGTTCCGTTAAGCGGCCACGGTTGCTGCTGTAAGCGTTTTAGCGCTTCCAACATGTCGTTCTGATCCAGCGAGCGCTGTGACTTCTTGCCTGGCGGTCGCCCACGCTTGCGGACAACGCCTTCGGTGGCAGGCAAAGAGAGAGATCGCGTGTTGTCGCGTTTCTCCTGAACGTACTGCGCCAGTTGCAATACGTGCCCCAGCCGCTTGTTATCCACGATTGCCCCCTGATCGACTTCCGACAGCTTGTCGTAGATGGTGTAGGGCAGGGCGACGCCATTCGCGCGTGGCTCGATCCTGCCGTCGGGGTAGTGATAGACGTCGATATAGCGACCGGCCAACTTCCGATGCTCGGGTGTATCTGCCAGCAGGTAGAGCATCTTGTCGTACTGGATCGTCAGGCTCTTGGAGACGCAGCGCGGCTCGCGCCAGGCGAAGATCAGATCCAGGTTCTCGTCCGGTCGCAGCGGACGATGGGCGTTATGGCTGTTGCGCGGGACCTTGGCGAAGCGCGCGTTGTAGTCCGCGATGAATTCGGGCATGAAGGCGTTGGCAGCTTCCATGGTGCTGATATTGCGAAGGCGCAGTTCCTTGACCAAGCGGTCCTGTAACGTCAGGTGGGTCCGTTCGACGCGGCCCTTGGCCTGGCTGCTGTTGGCGCAGATGCCCTCGATGTTCAGCTCGAACAAGGCCCGGGAAAACTGGGTATGGCCATCGCCGCCGGTCGCGTTCGGCTTGTTGACTCGGAACACGCTGGCCTTATCGCTGTAGAACGCCACGGGCTTGCCATGGCGCTCCAGATAGGCGCGCGTCGCGGCGAAGTATGTGAACGTGGCCTCGGAATGGGTAAAGCGCAGCTCCATGATCCGGCTGGTGGCGTCGTCGACATAGACCAGCAGCGTGCTGGCCGGCGCGCGTTCCTCAAACCAGCGGTGATCGCAGCCGTCGATCTGAATCAGCTCGCCATAGCAGGCACGGCGGTTGCGCGGCTGGTAGACCTTCGGCGGCCGCTGTTTGCGCGGTATCCAAAGCCCAGATGCCGTCATCAGGCGGCGTATCGTTTCCTTGGACAACGTGAGTCCATGGCGTTCGCGCAGCTTCTCGCAGGCCAGCGTCGGCCCGAAGTCGACGTAGTGTTCCCGGATCAGGTTCAGCGCCGCGGCTTCACGGTCGGCCGGCAGCCGGTTGTTGCTCGGGCGGCCGCGCTTGCGGGTCACGAGCCCTGACGGGCCTTCTTGCCGGTAGCGCTCCAGCAACCGCCGCAATTGCCGGTCCGTGATCTCCAACCGTTCGGCGGCCACACCAGGCCGTAACTGACCATCCACGACCGCCTGGACGGTCTTGAGCCTGTCTAACTCATGCATGCTGACTGTAATGACCTCGGATTTAGCCATCCTCTGGCGTCTCCATCGTGTTTCAACCGGGCAGGCTGAATACCACGAATGGACCACTCAGGCGGACATTTGAACTTTGCCAAAACCGGACATTACAACTTTGCCGCTACAACGTTGTCACGCATAAT